>NZ_JBNGCJ010000361.1:0-7153 GCF_049974785.1 Vibrio genomosp. F10 str. 9ZD137 | reverse complement strand
TTCAAATCCCTATCTCTCCGCCACTAATTCCTAGAAAAAGCCTTTGATTCCAAAGGCTTTTTCCGTATCTGAAGCATAGAAAAGTCACCTAACACAAATAGGTGATACATATGTATTTGATAAAACTGGCTTCTGGCGTGTACTACACACGTATTGCCACCCCTGTTTTTCTACAAAACTCCCATGACTATCCAAAGGAAGTTCGCTTCTCTTTGCTGACCAAAACGCGCCGTGAAGCGATTAAGCGTAATACTCGTTTAGCCAGCGCAATCTGCTCTCTGTTCGATAGAGCACTCAATCAGTACATGCCTTACAAAACGTTCAAAGCTATTTTGCTGGTTTTGATTAAACGTGTACGTGAAGAGTTTTATGCTCAAGTCAGCAATCAGCCTTGTCAGTATGATGTTGTTGCTGATACCCCTCCACCAGCGCCTATTCAGGTTGCAACTGACAATCCTTCCAAGGATTCTAAATTCTTTGCCAACGAGTTGGATGAGTTCATTCAATCGAAAAACCTAGAGAGCATTACGCATCTGTCGGTTACGCAATTGAAGCAACGTTGCACCGATTTCATTTACTTCATCAGAAAGCGCAAGTTACCTGCGACAGCCAAAACCGCTATGACTTATCGAGATAGCCTGTTAAGCCGTGGGCTGGGTTCGAAAACGATCAAAGACTACCTTGCGGCGCTAAGGCAGTTTTTTACTTGGTGTGTACAGCGAGAAACGATTACCAGCAATCCCTTTCAATCGATCAAAACGCCAAAATCAAAGGCCACAAAAGCATCAGAACAACGCTCGCGATGGACTCTGGATGAACTCACTAAGCTACTAACGTCAAGTGAGTATCGTAGCAGGGATAAGCAATTTGATTGGGTAACGAGATTACAGCTCTATCACGGTTTAAGGCCCGCAGAAGCGTGCCAGCTATCGACAGCAGACATCAAGAAAGTAAATGGGTTCTATTGCATCACTTGTTCTGATTCAAATGAGAAGCAGCGACTTAAAACCAAGAACGCTTACCGTTTGGTGCCCATTCATCAATCTTTGATTCAATCAGGGTTTATTGAATATGTCGAAGAACGCAGCCATAAGCGCTTGAAGCAACTATTCGACTATAAACCGCACGGTAAGAACCATGACTGGTCTTTCCGCTACAGGACGCATTTAGGGAAGATACAGACGGATATAGGTATGAAGCCTCAGGAGCGCCCAACCGCTTATTCATTCCGCCATACTTTTATTGATGAGCTAAAAATGGCCGAGGTTGCTGAGCACGTTGTGTCGGAAATCGTCGGTCATGCTCATCCCAACATTACCTATGGTCGCTATGGTAAGAATACTGATTTGCAGAAGCTTCATGAAGCCGTAAATGCCTTTCCTGTATTAGCTGGAGGAGATAGCCATGCGTAAGCTCGCTCATTTTGAATTGAAGTCTGTATTAAGTGCTCTAGACGATGCTGAGTTCACCCAAAATTATGACTTCTCGAATCTAGTTGCATGCGGCATTAGTCTTGAAGCCATTAGGCTTATTTACCGTCTAAAGACGGCATTAAAGCAAGATAGTGATTTAACGGTGGCGAATTACATCCAACATGTAAATCAGGTGTATGCCGTCGTCGATTCATTCTACGGATTTAAAGAGATGCTCGGTTACGATGTGCTTTCTCAGGAGATCGAAAGGGAAGAAAAGCTTTTGCAGTTGATTGATTTCGTACAAAACCATGGCATGGATATCAGCATTACGACCCAAGGAATAGCATGGGCGATATCCGTGCGGCTTGAGTAAGGTGATTGACACCTGAGCGCCGTTTACGGCGCTCTTATTGGTGTTCACAGTGATCACTCTCTACCTGCTAGCTCAGAAATGACAAAACTTTGTTAGGCATTTCAGGACACTGGAAAATTTCAGATAAGCTCTGCTACTTCATAGTATTCGATTAGCTACAAAGTAGCGTCTAGTGTTGGAGGTGGAGAGCTCTTATCTGTGATATCAAGTCGTCACTCACACCCTCACCGAATGTACTGACCAGATTACGGCCTGGAAACGATTTTAAGCGCTCATCCAATGCCATCTCACCGCAGACATACCACTCATCAACTTCTAGTGCTTGAGCGTGTGCGAACATGCGTCTGTAAGGGTCATTGTCATCAGGGCGCAGCATTACGTATATGGAGCTAATTGGTTATCTATAAACACATTGTGTTTGATGAGCAGATCTCTAGTGTAGTGGTCACCCGTTGGGTAAAGTAAGAGACCTGCTTCTGTCGCTGCGCGTGCTAGTTTCTGGGCTCCCGCACGATCTGGCTCGACATGTCTTAAAAAGTGGTCACTTGTGCTAAATGGTTTTTGTGATTCAAACGCCTTTCGTACGTTATCATGTCTACTAAGGTATGCACTTGAGTATATAAGTGAGTGAGGGTCGAAAAATAGGATCTTCACGGCATTCTCCTCTGCGAACTGAGTAGCAAATCGTTTGGTAATTAAGGTACGACAGAATCGCTTGGTGATCACACATTGTGAGTTGCCGTTCTGAATCGTTGTTGGACACAAATGAGTTACATGTGACCAAGTTCTGCTGCAAACGTATAAGTATGAAGTCAGCTTCCAGCTATTCAGCTATTCAGCTAATGAAATTCTAGAAGCTGACTTTTAAAAAATGATACTCAGAAAAGATTCAGACCAAAAATGTCCTTAACATCAAAAAGCACTTTGGATGTTTTTTCTCTGGAGACTTGGCTTCCCTTCACTAAAATATCAACTAGTTGGGCTTTATCATTCAAAAACTGGCTTCTACTTTCTCTTATTGGTCGAAGCATTTCCTGTAGGCACTCTTCCAGCACCGTTTTCGTTGTACCGTCGCCAAGCCCGCCACGTCGATAGTGTTCTTTTAGTTGCTTGACATAGTCTGTATCAGAGTGAAAAGCATCAAGGTAGGTAAATACAACATTTCCTTCCACCTTACCAGGTTCTTCGACCCTCAGATGGTTGGGATCTGTATACATAGATTTTACAGCGGCAGAGATTTCTTTTTCACTAGCCCCAAGATTAATGCCATTGCCCATCGACTTAGACATCTTATTTTTTCCATCTGTACTAGGAAGACGTGGTGCATTGCTCAATAAAGGTCGACACTCAGTTAATACACTACGACCCGCCAGAGCGTTCACCTTCCTCACAATCTCGTTGGTTTGCTCAAGCATAGGTAACTGATCATCTCCAACAGGAACTAATGATGCATTAAATCCCGTTATATCAGCAGCTTGAGATATAGGGTATGTGAGGAAGCCTGCTGGGATAGACCGTTCAAACCCTTTGTTTTGTATTTCGCTTTTTACTGTTGGATTTCGCTCTAGCCGACTGATGGTTACGAGGTTACTGTAATACATAGTCAACTCAGCAAGGGCTGGTAGTTGTGATTGAAGGCAAATAGTGGTTTTAGAGGGGTCGATACCAACAGCCAGATAATCAGCAACGACATTTAGAATATTAGATGATACTTTTTTCGGATTGTGGGCATTATCAGTAAGACCTTGCATGTCAGCAACGAGGATCGTTTGCTCATGATCTGCCTGTAAAGCTACGCGCTGCTGTAATGAACCGACGTAATGACCGAGATGCAATGGACCTGTCGCTCTATCACCAGTCAAGATAATTTCTGGTTTATCATTATGTTGCTTTGTACTCATGGTATATCTCCTAGTTAAAATAGATCGCTACTGGAGATACAAAAGAAATTACAGTCTCAGCCACCTTCCAGCAGCTCAAGAATGTAAGAATTCCGTGCCGCTCTAATTAGAGCGCCACCAGAAGAAGAATGATGTGATAGTTGATATGTATTTCATGCGAATAAGCTAACAGTAACCGTTTTGAAGTGCAACAATTGAAAATAATTTACTCATAGAAAAATTAATAACACTCTATTTCTGAGAAAGGTAATTAACATGCTCTAAATCATAAAGGGGCAAAAGTGTTTTAGCTTACCTGCCCCCGTCTGACTAGATACAGCCAAAAATCGATCAGACTTTATTGGAACTGATCAAACTTTATTGTCCTCCGACATGAATCCCTTGGGCAGTTTGTTTGGTAAGTTGCGTGAGAAAGGATTTGTTCTGCTTTAATCAAACAGGAAACTGCAAGGTGTAGGAGTGATCGGAACGGCGAGTTGCGAAACCTATTGTCTTTTTAGGGACTACAACGATTACCTACAAACCGATGGCTAAACAGTAGAATCAGGAGTTATCAGTCCTTCTGGCAATTTATCCAACGCACGCTTCAATGCATCAAAGCATTCAGGATCAATCGCAGTATTTAAATTTTCAGACATTATATCCAATGTTTTTGGTACTGGTACTGCTCCGCGGTAAGGTCGTTCTGCTGTAATCGCATCAAAAATATCAGCGGTAGTGATAATTCGGGTCGACAGTCCAATGCATTCTGCACTTAGTTTGTTGGGATATCCAGTGCCATCAAGCTTTTCATGATGGCTGCCTGCCATATTGGATAGGTTTTTAAAGGGGGTTATCTGCGATAATATATCTTTAGTAAATTGAGCATGCTGTTGAACTGATAACCATTCATCGTCATCTAATTTTCCAGGTTTATCGAGTATCGTATTGCTCACACCTAACTTCCCAACATCGTGCAATAAAGCTGCACGCCTAAGCCATTTCCGTTCTTCTTCTGATATCCCCATTTCGATAGCAATAAGGTCAGTAAATAAGGCCACTCTCTCGCTATGGCCAGATGTGAAAGGGCTTTTACTGTCGATAATTTTTCCAAACGCAAAAACGATACTATCAAGGTAGTCATCATCAATGAGTATGCTGGCTTTTGCTGGCGCTAATTCCATAACTTTATCAATGATATTTGATGAAGTTAAGACCGTGCAGAATTCGTTATCCTTTCCTATTTCGTTTATCGCAGAAACTAAAGTTGGATCAAACCAGCTTCCACTTCTTTCGTTTGCCTCGTTTAGCGCGGTTTCGAAATTATGTTCAAATTGAAAAACGTCAATAACTTGTGCGAGTAACGCAATACGAGAGTTTAATGGAATATTTTGTTGGGCGAGGTTTTCTGGCCGACCATTACCATCCCAATGTTCATCTAAAGAATGAACCCCTAATGCGACGTTTTCATTAAACCTTAATTCTCTCGCAATATCGGCACCTCTAGAACAGCGAGTTTCTATCAACTCTTGAGCGTAAGAATCTCCATTTTTTAAGATATCTATCGTCTTAGTGATGCGAGTTAACCAGTTTTCATTTTTCCCGGTATTGCGAATAACAAAGTTAATGACACTTGATAGACTTGTTCCTACCGTCTTAAAATTACGTTTAAACTCCTGATCGTCAGTGAGATAGAGTTCGCAAATACGGGCTGCATTGCTACTACAGCCCGTATCTTTTAATAACAGGGTAAAATACAGATCATGAAGTTCGCTTTCTGATAAACCGATTTTCTCACCTATGTGCATACCTATCCAGCAGCAACGAATGCAATGTTCCGGTGGTTGTCCTTCCGTCATATCCAAAGCTGTTGTCAATGATAGCATTAGCTCAGACAACAGAATGTAATTAGACTCAGGTATTAATGGCGGTATTTCGTTCATTTAACTTCCTATGATCAGTGTAGGTATTTGGACTGTAATACCATAACTTTGTTTTAATGTACCAATTTCACGCAATAGAATAATAAACATTAAATGCCGTTTAATAATCTCCGAAATCAACTGCAAAGTGCGACACTCGTTAATATCAAACCACCAATACTAGTTCTTTAAATAAAACCGTTAGTCGATTGAAGTATAAACATTTTTTTCGGTCGATAATTTATCCGCGATAAAGCGAATTCAACATCGTTGTCTGTTACCGCTGTAAGGTCGGTTCTAATCTGCTCCAGTCAGACTGGACAACGTATTAAGCGACATATTGTTTTTCAAAGTTAACTGGGCTTAGATACCCAAGAGCACTGTGCCTTCTTGTTCGATTATAATCAACTTCGATGTACTCAAAGAGTGCTTGACGCATCTCTTCTCGCGTCATTATCGACTCGTATTGGATAGCTTCTACTTTCATTTTAACATTTTCCTGAAGTCATCAAGATCCGAAGGAGTCTTAATTGACTTAGCGGCTTCGCGAGCGAAGGCTTCTAAAGCTTTCTTATCCATATTGCTTATCCTTAGCCATGATTGGCTTAATTATAAGCAGATACACAATTTAAATTACAGGCTCAATAGACTCTCACTAATTAGAATCGCTTGGTGATCACACACCTAGTAGGTCATCCCCTCTAAATCACTCCTGGACAAAAACGTTTTAGGTGTACTGCTCTAAACCGTTTCGTTCAGATTAGAAAAAGTCCTTGAAACCTTAAACGCTTGTTATGCGATTGGACACTTTTTCAGAGATCTAGCAAAGTAAAACTCTTTTGCACTTTCGATACTTTGCTTATTTACTGCTGCAACATCAGAGTAATTAAGGAAACTGTCTGGAGTATTAGCTGCAAACGCAAACTTAGGAGAGATAGGCATTAAAAAAAGATCATGATAGCTGTCCGCACATAAGAATTGACCTTTGCTTGCTTGGAGCAAGCCCCACTTTACATCTTTAAAGTCGAGCATGTGTTGGTCGATTCCAGATTGGATTAGATGCCCCGTCAATTGTCTCGCTGGAATTTCACCCTCTGAATTCACAAATCCTGCACGCTTAACCTCAATGATTTCCTGTTGCTCCTTAGTTAAACTAAGGCCGGGCACACCACTAAGTTTTGCGTTTGACAAACGATTTAGATGAGCCTGATGACGTAAACGCCATAAGACAAAATATTTAGATATTGCATGGTGGTTTCTTTCTTTTGAAATACCAAGGTTATCGATTTGCTCATGATAACCATGCTCAATATCTACCATGTAGCCACGCTCAGCACGCTCATCCCAATTGCGCTTAGTACAAAATATTTTCGCTCGCTTGTTCCGAGGGAAGGTTAGAGAAGTTGACTTCTCAAATACTTCAACATTGTCGGTATGGTTATAAAATTTACCTATTGAATGCGCTGTATGAAAATGCTGTTCAATTGTAATTCCTAGTGGATTTCTCTTTCTAGGTCTTTCGTATTCCATGGTTCCCCCAAGCGGACTAAAATTGTGGGTTAT
>NZ_JBNGCJ010000360.1:0-514 GCF_049974785.1 Vibrio genomosp. F10 str. 9ZD137 | reverse complement strand
AAGATACTTTCACTAAAGTAATGGCTGATCAGTCAAGGAGAGTTATGAGCAGGATTCAGCAAGTTAAGACAATAGCGTTAACCGCAATTGCACCTATTGTCTGGGGCAGTACCTATATAGTCACAACAGAAGCACTACCTCCAGAAAGTCCGCTTATTGCTTCAACAATCCGTTCGCTTCCAGCTGGTATAGTGCTGGTGCTTATTAGCCGAGCGTGGCCAACTGGATTGTGGTGGCTTCGTATGGCAGTGCTAGGTTTTCTGAACATCGGGCTATTTTTTTATTGCTTATTTTTCGCGGCAACCTACCTACCGGGTGGCATGGCATCGATGGTGATGTCGATCCAGCCGGTGATAGTAATGATCATGAGTTGGTATCTATTGAGTGCCAGCTTCTCTTCACAACAACTGACCGCCAGTGTGTTAGGCATTATTGGCGTAGGTCTGTTAGTGCTCAACAGCTCGGCCGAACTCAATATTGAAGGTTTGGTCACCGCCATACTTGGAACGCTGAG
>NZ_JBNGCJ010000359.1:0-5815 GCF_049974785.1 Vibrio genomosp. F10 str. 9ZD137 | reverse complement strand
ACGCTTGTGGTGACAAGCCGAGCAGCGCCGCCATTAGGAACCGCTAACCTGCGTGTGCGTGATCTGATGATTGAGATTGGCAATGAGTTACTGGCTTTTGATACAGAAGAAACCACACGATTCTTTAACCAGCGCGTCACCGATGGCATTGATACTGACACGGCAAAGAACCTGCAAACCTACGTTGAAGGTTGGCCATCCGCACTGCAATTAATTGCTCTCCAGGCTCAGCATCAAAAACGAACATTGGCCCAGTCAGCAGAATCTGTATCGCAGTTTAATCACGCGCATTTATGGGATTATTTGGTAGAAGAAGTGTTCGACTTGCTTGACCAAGAAACAAGGCAGTTCTTATTACAATGTTCGGTACTGGATCATTTCAATGATCAGCTCGTCTGTGCGCTGACCCAACGAGACGATGCTCTCAGCATGATCGAGTCTTTGAATCGCTACGGGTTATTTATTTACCCTCTTGAAGACGAGAAAAACTGGTACCGATTCCACAATTTATTCGCCGAGTTTCTCGCCCATGAACGTATGGCTCGCATTCCTCAACAAGAGCAACATTTGCATAAAACCGCCGCACAAGCTTGGTTGAAGTTAGAGTCGCCACACCAAGCGTTGCAGCATGCGCAAAAAGCCAAAGACAGCGAGCTCGTTGCAACCATTTTAACCAGCTATGGTTGGAAAATGTTCAACCAAGGAGAGCTACAAACACTTGAACGAGCGATTAAAACACTAGAGCCCACTCAACTCTATACCGAACCAAAGCTGTGTATGTTGGAAGCCTGGTTAGCACAAAGTCAGCACCGATATAATGATGTAGGTGATTTGCTCGCCCAAGCTGATGAGCAGATGCCGCTGTACAACGTAACCCCTACAACCAAAGAGCAAGGGGAGTTTAACGCATTACGAGCGCAAGTCGCGATTAACCGAAATGAGCCACAAAAAGCACTGGAACTCGCGGAACTGGCCCTGAGCCAACTTGATCATACGGTCTACCGCAGCCGAATTGTCGCGACCTCTGTCGTGGGGGAAGTCAATCACGTTACCGGCCACTTGAGCCGAGCCTTACCCATGATGCAACAAACAGAAAAGCTGGCCCGTCAATATCAAGTTTACCACCAAGCGCTATGGGCCATGCTGCAACAAAGTGAAATCTTGATCGCTCAAGGCTATGTTCAGGCGGCTTTTGAAGTACAAGACAACGCGTTTAAATTGGTTGAAGAGCAGCAACTTCAGCAAGTACCAATGCATGAATTTTTACTGCGTTTACGCGCTCAAGTTTTTTGGTGCTGGAATCGACTCGATGAAGCCGAAGAGTGCGCTTATAAAGGGTTACATGTGTTAGGCAAACATGATCCAAGCAAGCATCTGCACAGCTACTCCATGCTGGCACGTATCGCTATTGGACGAGGAGAACTGGATAAAGCCGCCAAATTTATCGACCAAATCGTCCATCTGTTAAAACAATCAACCTACCACGTTGATTGGACAGCAAACGCATCGCTTTCATTGATCTTATTTTGGCAAGCCCGCGGCGATAAAGACGCTATTCGCCAGTGGCTTGATACAGCAGTAAGGCCCGAAGAGGCGTGCAATCACTTTACACAACTTCAATGGCGTAATATCGCACGGGCTTATATCAATTTAGGGGAAACAGACAACGCGCAAAAAACGCTCGATTTTATTCAAGAACAAGCCCAAAAAGCGCACCTCCTCACTGACAGAAATAGAAACCTCATTGTGGAAGGTGTTCTCTCGGTAAAACAAGGGAATGAAGATCAGGCCAAAGATAAGTTGAAGCAAGCCCTAGAGTTAACGAATCAAACTGGGATTTTAGGCAACTTTCTCATCGATGGTGGAAAGATTGGCCACCTGCTTGAAAAACTCAGTACTAAATCTGAACTGGGCGATCTTGAACGCCACCGTGCACAACAACTCACCAAAGATATCTCAACCACTCAACGCAGCCGATCGGTTCACTTTGATGAAGAATTTGTCGAGAAGTTAGTGAATCATCCCAATATTCCCGAACTGGTGAGAACGAGCCCTCTTACCCAGCGAGAATGGCAAGTCTTAGGGTTAATTTATTCTGGGTTTAGTAATGAGCAAATAGCCCAAGAACTGGATGTTGCAGGTACCACCATTAAAACCCATATCCGAAATTTGTATCAAAAGCTCAATATTGCTAATCGTAAAGAAGCAATTAGAACCGCCGAACATTTACTGCAACTGATGGGGTTTTAAATTCACCCTTCTTGTAGATACACCAAAAAAACGCCCCAACAAGTTATCCTTGTTGGGGCGTTTCTGCATTGATCTTTGTAAACAATAAACATCACATGAGACTAGAATTTCTTAGGTGCAAAACCTGTCATCACATCACAACGTAATGCCTTACCCAGCTTCGTCATTGGGTGAACAATCACTAACCCTTTTACGGATTTTTTCAACTTGCCCATATCCGCCTGTTCAGCTTTGGTAATTTCACGAGAGAACGGCATATCGGATAGGTCTTTACGCTCTTTGTTAAGATCGTAATCTTGCTTGTGTTTGAGTTGGGCGATCTTTTTGTTAATTTTCTCAATTTCATCCGTAAATTTTGAGATCATAGCCTGATCGCCACGAGATTTCGCCGCATCTAACTTAAACTTACACTTATCTAGGCGGTGATTTAATTGCTGTACTTCTTTTTTTGAACTCATGACTCATGACTCTTGGATGAACTTTGGGCGCGGAGTATATCACACTCTACTACCAACCCATAGATCGTTATTCTATGGTTTTTCCATCACTATTCTCTTTCTTCTTGACGGTAAATTTCCAACCATAAACGGATACAGGCATAGAATGGTTGAAACAGCCCCTACCCCATAAACAGAATAAATAAGCTGAATTAATTAAGCAGAATCCACTAAACTGACTAAACCGCATTGATAACAAGGATGATAGACCATGCATGACCGAATTCTCTCAGTATTAGCAGCCGCACTGCTAATGGTGTCCACCCCTTTAGCCGCAAAAGATTCCATCACCATCGACTATCTAACCCCCGCCACAGATCAAGACAAACACACACAGCAAGCCATCAAAGAAAGCGGAATTAACGAGCTCATCTCTGAGCTTGCACACTCCCATTTCCCTTTCAATAAACCCCTAGTAATTCAATACGGCAGTGAAGATGGCCCACTATACGATCCAGAGCTTCATCAGGTATCCATCCCTTATCCGTTTTATCAACAATCCCTGCAGTACTTTACCAAGAATGACTACCAGAAACGTTTTAACAAACCAGCCCAACAGGGCGCGATAGATACCTTATTTCATACTCTACTTCATGAAGCCGGACACGCTTATATCCATGACCAGAAAATTCCAATATTGGGCAAAGAAGAAGATGCGGTTGATAACTTTGCCACGATTATGTTGATTGAATACATTGATAACGGTGCCGATGTTGCTATTAGCGCAGCTGATATGTTCGCATTTGAATCTGACGATAGGCCCGACTACTACGATTTTGGTGAATACATTGATGAACATAGCTTTGACCTTCAGCGCTATTTTTCCACCTTATGCTTAGTCTACGGCAGTGACCCTAAAACCCATCAGAATCTACTTAATGAAGTTGAACCGGATTACCTATCCGAGCGCCAAGAGTTTTGCGAATTTGAATATCACAACCTCTCCCAAAACTGGCACTCCTATCTAGGTCAGGATAGACAAAATTCAAAATCCGTGACTGACTGAAATTACTCACTTTTCTATGTAATGAGAGCAAGAAAACAACTTCTCTGTGATACAGAGACCAATAACCGAACGATTTTTGCCCAACAGCGTCAACTTTATCTAATCTAAAAGGACAAGAATTAACAATTATTTCGACTGGGGAGCAAACCTCAGCGTACGTCCAAGGAAGTAACTATGAATTTATCCATTCGCAATCGACTCTACATCTTATCCATTGTGCCATTACTGATTATCGCCATTGGTATGATGTGGTTTACCTATTTAAAAACCACGGGGTTCAACCAGCAACAAATCGAACTGACTCGCTCGAATATGATGAAAATGAAACAAGCCGAATTACATAGCTATCTAGAACTGGCTAAATCCTCTATCGATCCATTTTTACAACGCGGCGCAACCTTAGAAGAAGCCTTGCCAACACTGCAATCGCTCGAGTATGGCGAATCGGGTTATGTCTTTGGCTACGATTCAAAAGGGGTGCGAATCGTGGTGGGTAAAGGAACCAAGGGCATTGGTGATAACTTTTTTAACTTGCAGGACCAGCAAGGTAATTACCTAATTCAAGACCTGATTAAAAACTCAAAAACCGGAGAGTTCACCACCTACTACTTCCCGAAACCGGGTGGAACCGTGGCACTGCCAAAACTTAGCTATTCAATGTTCATTGCGGAGTGGGACTTAGTCATCGGGACTGGTTTTTATACCGATGATATTGATGCAGTGATTGTTGAAATGCAAGAGTCCGCTCATAATGCACTCAATGAAACCCTTGAAGCGATCGTCTTTTTCTGTGTTGTGATCGCCGCCTTTGTTGCTGCGTTTGCCATATTCGTCACCCGCAGTATTTTGCATCCTATTGATGTTTTAGATAAATCCATCAAATCCTTTGCCAGTGGTAATGCGGATCTGACCGCTCGCATGGAAACCTTCAAAATACCTGAATTCGCCGATCTCAGTGCTAATTTCAATCGCTTTGTTGAGAGCTTACAAAATATCATTCGTAATGTGAGTGATGTAGGGCAGCAGGTTGTCAGTGAAACCGATGATATGTCCAGCCGAGCAGCACAAGTTGATGAACTTGCCTCAGGGCAGCGTGAAGAGACCGAACAGGTGGCCACGGCAATGACAGAGATGACCACGACCGCCGGCGAGATTTCAAACAACGCTAGCCATGCCGCCGAATCCGCAAACGAAGCGGAAAGCCACGCCAAAGATGCTCAACAAATTGTTAACTCCGCGGCAAATTCGGTGAGAGAGTTGGCGCTCGAAGTGTCGCAAGCCAGTGATGTTATCTCACGACTAGAAAGTGATGTTAAGAACATCTCTTCTTCTCTCGAAGTTATCCAAGATATCGCAGAGCAAACGAACTTATTAGCACTTAACGCAGCGATCGAGGCGGCTCGTGCAGGTGAACAAGGCCGAGGCTTTGCTGTCGTGGCTGATGAAGTCCGTAAACTCGCCAGTCGAACACAAGAGAGTACCGGCGAGATTCACTCTATGATAGAGCAATTGAAATCCGCTTCCGATGATGCGGTTAAAGCAATGGATTCAAGCCAAGCGCGTGGCGATAGTACTGTCAAAGAAGCGAATGAAGCTGCGCAAGCCTTAGTGAAAATTCAAGAGTCTATTGTGACCATCATGGATATGAATTCACTCATCGCGACCGCAACAGAAGAGCAAAGCATTGTTGGACAAGAAATATCACAGCGCATTGTGGTTATTTCAGATCAAAGTAGCCAATCGGCTGGGCTGGCGAATCAAAACCGTTCCGGTAGCCAACAGCTGAATGGGCGGGCGAAAGAGCTGTATGATCTGGTTGGGCGCTTTACGGTTTAGTCTAGTTCACCCCATACGTTACCTAAATAAAAACACCAGCGCTTGGCTGGTGTTTTTATTTACATATGTTGAATCGCTTTAGGCAACCGCAAATACAGCCGGTTAGCTATTGTATCGAAACTCGGCATAACCGCATAAACCGCAGCAATAAATAGTGTGGACCCAACAAGATCAATAGGCCGATGCATTCCTAACCATAACCGGCTATAGGCGACCGCTGAAGCCC
>NZ_JBNGCJ010000358.1:0-2923 GCF_049974785.1 Vibrio genomosp. F10 str. 9ZD137 | reverse complement strand
CTAACAACGTGACGATGATCATAAGCGGAATCGCGGTTTTCAAGACGGACACACCAATGTTCAGCTTTGAAAAGCCCGACGCTTGCATGACCACAAGTTCAGAACTTGAGGCTAGCATCCCTAAACCAATGAGAGCACCCAATAACGCGGCCATAGGGAAAAACATTTCAATGTCGCGGGGAATGCTTAAAACGACAAAGAGGAGAGCCTGAAGAAGATCATAGGTCCCATTACCCACTTTTCTTAACTGCTCAACATATTTTATGATGGCAGACAGTCCGACAAACGTGGTTAACACCAATGAGGTCGTCGCAATGATCGTTTTACCGATGTATAAGTCTAAGATCTTAAACACTTGCTTTCGCCACCTTTTTTTGTCTAATGCGGTCTTTGAATTGTCTGACCAATATACTGTCCATCATATTCGCTCCAATAGCAGCCAGGAGTAACATCGCGTTAATTGGCCACATGCCGACAATAACAGGAATGGAGCCGTCTTCAATCGCTGACTTAGTTGCACTGATGGATAAGAAATAAGCCAGATAAATTAATATTGCAGGCCCCATTTTCGCAAAGCGGCCTTGACGAGGGTTGACCGCAGAAAGTGGCACCACCAACATCGTCAATAACGGAATACATAACACTAAAGAAATACGCCATTGCAGCTCGGCCTGCGCTCGCATATCACTCGTTTTAAGTAATTCCAGCGTTGATTTGGCTTCCCAGTCGCGTCCTTTCGGTTTGACGTCTCGCTGGCCAATTAGTCCATCGTATTCATCAAATACTGTATTACGATAATCAAGGCGAGTGGGAATACCCTCATAACGGATGCCTTCATACATGGTAATCACTTGGCGGCCATCATTGGTCTCTTTTATATCACCGTGATTCGAGAACATCACACTTGGTAGAATCGTACCACTAGGGCGTAACTGTGCAACAAAGACATTATTGAGCTGTTTGTCTTGGATATCATCAATAAACACAACCGAAGACCCATCGGGTGTCCGTTGGAAAGTCCCCTTTTTCAAAAGGTCAACGGTATTTTCCGATTCCAGCTGCTCCATTAATTGTGTTTCTTTTTCTTGGCTCCATGGTGCTAACCAGAAAGAGTTAAAAGCAGCAATACAACCCGTAATCAATGCCAAATACAGTGCCGCTTGAATCAGAAATTTATTGCCAATTCCGGTGGCGTTCATCACAGTTATTTCACTTTCCGCGTACAAACGACCAAAGGTCAGCAAAATCCCGATAAACAAACTTAAAGGGAGCATAAGCAAACCCATAGTAGGCATATTGAGACTAACAATGGATAAAATCATACGTGCAGGTATTTCACCGTCAGATGCCTCTGCCAGTACACGGATAAACTTTTGGCTTAGAAACACTAAAAAGAGCACAAAAAAGATGGCTAATTGGCTCTTGAGTGTCTCGCGGATCAAATATCTAACAATAATCACGCTGAAAGTACCTATAGAAAACTTGTTTTTTTGGTTGAATCACTATAATTTCCCGATGAACCTTTTATTTTTAAAATTTTCACTAACTGTTAGTTCGCTTAATTAAAACGTAGTTCCAAGTATGGATTCAACAAGTAAGCTTGCATTATCTAACATTTAGTTCGATTTGTCTTCAGGATGTAGGAGTACGCATGGAGTTCAATGTAAAAAGTGGCAGTCCAGAGAAACAACGCAGTGCATGTATTGTTGTCGGAGTGTTTGAACCAAGACGCCTTTCTCCAGTAGCTGAACAGCTGGATAAAATCAGTGACGGCTACATCAGTTCACTTCTTCGCCGTGGTGATCTAGAAGGTAAGCCAGGACAGATGCTGCTATTGCATCAAGTACCCGGTGTACTATCAGAGCGTGTTTTACTCGTTGGATGTGGTAAAGAACGCGAACTTGGCGAACGTCAGTATAAAGAAATCATCCAAAAAACCATCAGTACACTTAACGAAACAGGTTCTATGGAAGCGGTATGTTTCCTGACAGAATTGCACGTTAAAGGTCGAGACACCTATTGGAAAGTTCGTCAGGCTGTTGAAGCAACCAAAGATGGCCTTTATACCTTTGACCAGTTCAAGAGCAATAAGCCTGAAACGCGCCGCCCACTTCGCAAGTTAGTCTTTAACGTACCAACACGCCGTGAGCTCAGCCAAGGTGAAAAAGCGATTGCTCATGGTCTCGCGATATCTTCAGGTGTCAAGGCATCAAAAGATCTTGGTAACATGCCACCTAACATTGCTAACCCAGCTTACCTAGCCTCTCAAGCGCGTCGTCTTGCTGATGATTATGAAACTGTGACGACAAAAATCATTGGCGAAGAAGAAATGGCCAAATTGGGCATGAACTCATACTTAGCCGTAGGTCGTGGTTCAAGAAACGAATCCATGATGTCAATTATGGAATACAAAGGTAATGCTGATCCTGATGCAAAGCCAATTGTATTAGTGGGTAAAGGGCTGACCTTTGATTCAGGCGGTATTTCACTTAAGCCTGGCGAAGCAATGGATGAGATGAAGTACGACATGTGTGGTGCAGCGTCTGTATTCGGCACAATGAAAGCACTGGCTAAGCTCAATCTACCGATTAATGTGACCGCTGTTCTTGCTGGTTGTGAAAATATGCCAGGCAGTAACGCGTACCGCCCGGGTGATATTTTAACCACCATGTCAGGCCAAACGGTTGAAGTGCTTAATACGGATGCAGAGGGTCGCTTAGTGTTATGTGATGCTCTTACCTACGTTGAGCGTTTCGAGCCTGAGTGTGTGATTGATGTTGCAACATTAACAGGGGCTTGTGTGATGGCGCTTGGTCACCACATCAGTGCGGTTCTTTCTAACCACAACCCGCTATCTCATGAATTGGTGAATGCATCAGAGCAAGCCAGTGACCGAGCTTGGCGCATGCCGATGGCTGATGAA
>NZ_JBNGCJ010000357.1:0-378 GCF_049974785.1 Vibrio genomosp. F10 str. 9ZD137 | reverse complement strand
ACGGGTGATGATGAAATCATCGGCGGTGCAGGTCACGACGTCTTACTGGGTGACCTAGGTATTGTGGTCCCAGCCAACGGACAAAGCGCCGATGTGATTGCACGTAACGCGAGCAACGGTGGTAAAGACACGATTCACGGTGATGATGGCAACGATGTGATCGCCGGTGGTGGCGATAACGATGTCATCACAGGTGGTAACGATCATGACCTGATTTTAGGTGACAACGGTCAAGTGACTCGCACGACTCAAAGCTCAGGCTGGCAACTCGTGAGCATTGAAAGCACCGAAGAATCACAAGGCGGCAACGATGTGATCAATGCAGGCAGCGGTGATGATGTGGTGATCGCTGGCACGGGTGATGATGAAATCATCGGC
>NZ_JBNGCJ010000356.1:0-4448 GCF_049974785.1 Vibrio genomosp. F10 str. 9ZD137 | reverse complement strand
AAGCCAGCAAAATCCGATCGCCGCACCAAAAATTGCAGCCGTATGTTCGGTAATGGGCAGGGTTACAAACGCGCCGATAACAAGCGTGCGCATAAAATACAAAGCAGCCATCACGTGACGTTTATTAAAACGATCCCCCATAACTCCCCAAAAATAGGACCCAAAAATATTGAATATGCCCACATACGCTAACGCCATCGCTGCGCTTGAGGCTGGCAAATTTTTGTCTGCCAAATAGCTGGGTAAATGCGTCGCGATAAACATGACATGAAAGCCACAAACAAAGAAACCTGCATGAATGAGCCAGTAACCTTTATGTGAAAAAGCTTCATTGAGTGCTTGTTTCAGGGTTTGATTGTCTTCAGAGTTCGGTGTCAAATTAGGGGCAGACTTAGCGGTTCTCATGAACATTGCAAAGGCAATCATGACCGTACAGAGTAACGCAAATGCCTGCATGGCTCCTTGCCAATCGAAATGCGCAATTAATGTTTGAGCTCCAGGGATGAGTGCAAACATACCAAACGATCCAGCCGCGGTTGTTAATCCAAACGCTTTAGCCGCATGCTGAGCTGGCACTACTTTAGCAACCGCACCTAGCACTATCACATAGCTGGTCGCGCTTAACCCTAAACCCACTAAAATCCCCAAAGACAGATAAAGCATGCTCGGATCGACAGCGATTGATGTTAAGTACAAGCCTGCCGAATAAGAGATGGCCCCCAGTATGATAATGCGCTTGGCTCCCCATTTATCCGCCGCCATACCCACAAATGGCTGAAACACGCCAAACAAAAGGTTTTGAAGGGCAATGGCAAAACTAAAAAACTCGCGCCCTGTTCCAAAGTAATCCGAGATAGGCATCATAAAGATACCAAAAGACTGCCGTATCCCTAGGCAAACAACTAAGATGCCAATCCCTAGCCATACTAAAAGTGGAAATCGAAAAATGCTCATAGATTCGTCTTACTCAATGTTAATTAATGGTGGTGAGAATGGTTGATGTCGCCCGTTTGTTGATGACACCCGCTGTTGATTGCTTGCTCAGCTAATAGCGTTAAAAGTCGAGGGGTGTTGTGAACCACCACTAACGATAGAGACAGCAATAACACCATCCTTGCAAGTTGAGCCAAAATAGATTGTGAAAACCAAAGGGACTTAAGAAACATCTTACTCACCAGTGATATTAGGGTTAAAAAATCAGCGCGAAGTGTAGTGACTATTCCCAAATGACGCCAATGACATTTTGGTACAGAGGCTATGCATAATTTGCATACCCATTGTATTCGATGCTATCGAGCTCACTCTTCCCGCCAAGGCTATTCAAATCGGGTTTGAAGTCTGTTCTAAATCAAACACACAAGTGCTATACAGCAGCGGCTTCTAATGGCATAGGCTCCTAACAGCATAGGTTTCTAATGTATAGGTTTCTAATGGAATAGGTTCCTACTCATAACTCAATCATCCTTTCTCTGGCTTCTCTTATTTATCTTGCTTCTCTGACTGGTGAGGTGTTGCGATAAGTTTAAAGCCTTCATCTAACCACCCAGTGACACCGCCGATCATCTTTTTAACAGGCCTTCCTAACTTGGCTAATCGAATCGCTGCTTTTTCAGTTCCATTGCAGTGAGGGCCAGCACAGTACACTACAAACAATGTCTCGGCAGGAAATTCACTCAGTCTCTTTTCATTTATTCTCGTGCGGGGTATATTAATCGCACCATCAATATGACCTTGATCAAATAGATTTTCCCCTCTCACATCAACGAGTACAAAGTCTTGACGATCATTCGTTGTCGCGTGGTGAACATCCCAGCAATCGGTTTCAAATCTTAGTAATAACTCAAAATGGTTTAATGCCGCTTGGCTATCTGCCGCCTGAACTCTTGAAACTGCACTTGTCATAACGATTCCTTAATCAGTTTGTCCTGGGGTTATTATCAACGGCGCCACCCAACAAAAACACTGGCTTAAAAGACAATATACGTTAATAATAAGCCATACTATTCAAGAATGATGACCAAAGATGGCTATGATCAAAGTGGCAATACTGTCTCATGCGGATGTTTCTCTGTTTGAATTGGCGTGTGCCGTAGAGCTTTTTGCTCTGCCAAGGCCAGAATTTGATGATTGGTATCAAGCCGACGTCATTAACCTAGACAACGCAGCAATCACAACTACTGCTCGCATTGGTCTCTCGACTCAGTTTGTCCCATCCATTGACAAATATGATCTCCTCATTATTCCTAGCTGGCCAACGATAGAGAAAACCGTACCGTCCACAATACGAAAACAAGTGAGCCAGTTTCACGCAAGTGGTAAACGAATTCTTTCTTTCTGCTCTGGGGCTTTCTTATTGGCTGAGCTCGGTATTCTTAATGGTAGGAAAGCCACGACTCACTGGAAATTTGAATCTTCATTTCGCCAGCGTTTTCCTCATATTCAATACGCAGCCAATGTTTTGTACTTGTTTGACGGAAATATAGGTTGTTCAGCCGGAAGTGCAGCGGGGTTAGATCTTGGGCTCGCAGTGATAAGAAGTGACTATGGCTACGAAGTGGCCAATCAAGTGGCGAAGCGGTTGGTTGTCTCCGGACATCGGCAAGGGGGGCAGTCTCAATTTGTTGAAACGCCAATGCTCGAAGTGCCAAACCAGTTTTCACACGCACTCGAGTGGGCGCAAGATAACCTCGATAAATCGATCTCAATTGATGAATTGGCCACCAAAGCGAACATGTCTCGCCGTACCTTTGATAGAAAGTTTAGAGGTTGCTTTGATTTGTCACCAAAAGAGTGGATCATTTGCCAGCGTGTTGAACGTGCGAAAGGGCTTCTTGAAAGCAGTAATATGACCATTGAACGGCTGTCACAAGCGTCTGGTTTTGATACATCAATGACGATGCGGCATCACTTTCGACAGTTGGTTGGTGTTTCTCCGAGTATGTACCGGCAGCAATTTTTCCAAAATTCAGGCACGGGTGCGACTCACACCGATGAATCTTTTGCAAAGTAATGTTTCTCAACAAACTCAGAAACCCGTAGTAAGTGCTTACTAAAAAATAGAGTACCACGACAAAGAAGAAAATCCGTGTCACACTCTTTATGCCCCCCTACAGTTAAGGAATACCCTTTGGCGAGTTCTGAGCGGAATATAAAAGTCTGTACGATTAATCTATTTAACTACGTAGAACCGCCGAATGCGTTTTATGATTTTGCGAACATCTATACAAAAGAAGAATGGACAATTAAAATCCGCTGGTTAAGCCAAACCATCACAAAAATCGATGCAGATATCATCGGATTTCAAGAAGTATTCAGTATTGATTCATTAAGAAAAACGATGCACTTGCTTGGCTACACCCATTTTGTCACCGTTGATACGCCAGAGGTTGAGCAAGATTACATATACTCAAATCCTGTTGTGGCACTTGCATCACGACACCCAGTCAGCCAAACCCTCTCTATTAACGCCTCATCAGCTATTGCTCGTTCCCAAAGTAATTTTAAATTTAATCGCACTCCAATTCATGCTGTCGTCGACATACCACAATTAGGTCCGATTGATGTTTATGTGGTCCATTTAAAATCTCAACGTCCGACCGAACTCGACACTCAACCTGACGAAGAGCGGCATGATGAACCATCGACTAGCGAACGTTGGTTACTCGAAAGTCAAGGTAAATGGCTGTCAACGGTTCAACGCGGTATGGAAGTCCACGTTCTTCATCACCATATGATTGAAACTAAAAAGCAAAATGAACGGCCATGCTTACTCATGGGGGATTTTAATCAATCACTGCAAAGTAACGAATTTCATTGCTTAACATCAAGACACCTCTTTCGTCTTAAAGAATCAGAAACGGCTCTATCGGCTTTCCACCTTCATAACAGCCAAGACCTGGTCCTTGAACAAACAGAAATTACCTCAACACCCACCTACTATGTGGGGGCACAAGGAAAAGAACTGGACTATATTCTGCTGTCCAACGAATTCTCTGATTGCTCAGATCAAGCCCGTGGGATCGTCACCGACTACCAGGTCATCGACTCACATTTAGTCAACCCGCACTACGGTCATGACCACATCAGTACCGATCATGGGATCGTAACGGTAAATATTTCAATAATTTAATTCAAAAAACACGCAGTTTGTGGTTTAAATATGGGAATAGCCACTGACCCAATGGAGCAACAGCAGATGGAAATCAAAGTCAGACCCACTCGAGTCGAAGACGCGGCGGCGGTATGTCACGTTTATTCCCAATACCGATCTCAACGCGAAACCTTACAACTGCCCAACCCTTCTGTAGATATGTGGGAAAACCGTTTACAGAACATCCCGACAGGCGTTTACTCCTTCGTGGCTGAAGTGGACGGAAAAGTGGTGGGTAATATTGGATTCGAACACGCTCAAAATCCCCGCCGATCGCACTGTGGCAGTTTTGGTTTAG
>NZ_JBNGCJ010000355.1:0-1678 GCF_049974785.1 Vibrio genomosp. F10 str. 9ZD137 | reverse complement strand
GGTCAATCTCTAGAGTCTCAAGGCTTTACGAAAGAGATCATCCCACCTTACTACTCAGTGAAAGAAGTGGTATTGCCATTCAACAAATTCCCTGGCGTTGACCCACTATTAGGTCCAGAAATGCGCTCTACTGGTGAAGTGATGGGCGTGGGTGCGACATTTGCAGAAGCATACTCTAAAGCTGAATTGGGTTGTGGTAACATTTACCCTGAAGGTGGACGTGCACTTCTTTCTGTTCGTGAGGGCGATAAAGAGCGTGTTGTTGATCTAGCTTCTAAGCTAACTAAGTTGGGTTATCAGTTAGATGCGACTCACGGTACGGCGGTTATTCTTGGCGAAGCGGGTATTAACCCACGCCTAGTGAATAAAGTACACGAAGGTCGTCCTCATATTCTTGACCGTATCAAGAACAATGAATACACCTACATTGTGAACACAGCAGCTGGTCGTCAAGCGATTGAAGATTCGAAAGTCCTTCGTCGTGGTGCATTAGCTGAGAAAGTGAACTACACAACAACGTTAAATGCGGCATTTGCAACCTGTATGGCTCATACAGCAGATGCAAAAACGTCGGTTACTTCAGTGCAAGAGCTACACGCACAAGTAAAAGCAAACGAAGCATAATCTAACTTAGGTTATATCGGTCAAGCCCGCTCATTTGAGCGGGCTTTTTATTAGCGGGCTTGTAATTTAGTAGACTCAATTAAGACAACGACAATGACGGTAGCCATTGTGTGTTAATACCGTCTTTTTATACTCTGAAAGATATTTATCTAGATGTGTTTTACTTGCCTAATGCGAAAGTAGGCAAAGATAAGTGCCAACGAATTGCGCCTAAACGAATGGCTAGCGTAGAGATTAAGCCTGCGAGAAAGGCCGTTGTAGAGTCGTAGCCCATAGACAGCCCGACGGTATGAAAAATACCACCCACAATACACGCAGTAGCATAGACTTCGCTACGCAAGACCATTGGAACTTCGCGTGCGAGCATATCTCGAATGATGCCTCCACCGCAGCCGGTAATGACCCCCATGATGACGGCAACCATAGCAGAGTCTTGATATATCAACGATTTTTCCACACCAATGCCGACAAAAACGCCCAAACCAATTGCATCACATACCGGGAGTATCCACCAGGCGACTCGTTTTGGCCGACGTACAATAAGCATAGTGACAAGGCAGGTAATAAAAATGACCCACAGATAAGTGGTGTCTGTAATCCAAAAAACAGGCGTAGCACCGAGCGCCATGTCACGAATCGTCCCCCCGCCAATCGCGGTGACACTTCCCAATACGACCACACCAAACGGGTCCATTTTTAGTCGGCCAGCGAGAAGAACACCTGATATAGCAAAAATGGCCGTGCCAAAAAGATCAAATAGATAGAGCAGCATGGAATCCATGAGACAGATTACTCATTTAATAGTGGGAACATTTAGGCGGAAATTGTACGAAATTCTCTACTAAAGCGTTAGCGTTTTTCGCGAATGGATTGTAAGTGTTCACACACTTGCTTAACTGCACCGAGGGTTCTTGGGGTTGGTCGGTTGATAAAGTCTGAGTTGAGTGTCCACATGGCATTATTCTCTATCGCAGAGAGTTGGTCTTTCCAAGGGTGCCACATGCTTCCATCGCTAAGGGCGTGTTCAGATAAAAACAAGATCGGAAGAGCGGTT
>NZ_JBNGCJ010000354.1:0-23935 GCF_049974785.1 Vibrio genomosp. F10 str. 9ZD137 | reverse complement strand
CGAAACTCGATTTTGGGCAAGCCGCTTCGTTACCTTTAGCAGGTATCACAGCATGGCAATGCTTAGTGGATGTTGCCGATGTACAGCCAGGTCAACGAGTTCTCGTGCATGCGGGTGCGGGTGGGGTTGGTCACTTGGCCATTCAAATCGCGAAAGCAAAAGGGGCCACGGTGATTGCAACCGCTTCATCTGTGAACTTAGATTTGTTGAAAGAATTAGGTGCCGATCAAGCGGCCGATTATGCGAAAGCCCCGTTGATTGAGCAAATTGAATCCGTTGATATTGTGTTAGACACCATGGGTGGCGATGTACAGAAGACGTCTTGGGCACTGCTGAAGGAAAATGGCATTCTTGTGTCTGTGGTTGATCAGCCTGATGAAGCGGTGGCAAACGAGCACAAGGTTCGATCGGCGTTTGTTTTTATTGAACCAAGTAGTCGAATTTTGAAAGAGTTAAATCAACTCGTTGATGCTGATCTTCTAAAACCATTGATTGAACATCGATTTTCTCTAGAGCAAATAGTGGATGCGCACTTACAAAGCCAATCAGGGCGCACCCGTGGAAAGATTGTCATTGATGTCAATTAACCTCTTGGTTGAATGTCAAAAAGTGAATTGAAAGTACGAACTAATGGAAACCGCTGAAGTATCAGCGGTTTTTCCATATCTATTTCATAATTTCAGATGGTGCTGAGCGTTAGGAAAGATGTACAAAGCAGAGAACAAAAAAAAGCCTCGTACCGTGTACGAGGCGGAATTGGAGATATAAGCCGTTATTATTTTCTATAGGGTTTACGTAGCTGGAGACTGACGTTTAGTGAATATTGATTGATTTTTTATTCAACATACAAACCTTAGTCGCAATTCTACAAATAGCGATGTTTCCGATTGCAATGCATCTAATTTCCTATATTTTTGTGATCTTGGTTCAATTAATGTGGTGCTAATCGATGTTGAGTTAAGTGAAACTAGAGGGCTCTCCGATCTAACTATCGCGTTTCTATCGCCTATCGCGTTTCTAAAAACAGTCCAGTTGAGTTTACGAGACAAACTCAACAGAACAAAACCTCGCTTTGGGGAGTCTTGGGTATATACTTATCCAAGTAACTGAATTATTAATAGATATTAATGATGGGTATATTCGCTCGAGTAAGCAGCGTATATATGGTAACAAGCGCCAAGGAATGCAAAGGGAGAGGTCATGCGACAGAAAAAGCGTCTTATTTTAGGTTTGATTCTGATGATGATGGGGACGGGAGTCCAAGCAAAAGTGATTGAAACAACCCGCTTGGTCGGCTTTGGGGAAGCAAAGTATCCTGAGAACTTCACTCATTTTGATTATGTAAACCCAAATGCCCCGAAAGTTGGTAAAGTGACTTATGGCCAAATTGGTACCTTTGACAACTTTAACCGTTACGCATCACGTGGGGTCCCGGCGGCAAAATCGGGTGAGCTATATGACACGTTGATGTATTCCCCAAGCGATGAAATTGATGCCTACTACCCTTTGATAGCGTCTAAGGTTCGTTATTCAGATGACTATACATGGCTTGAAGTCGATATAAATCCTAAGGCTCGATTTCATGATGGACACCCAATAACCGCCCATGATGTCGCGTTCACTTTTGACAAGTTCAATAAAGAAGGGGTGCCTCAATACCGAGTCTACTATCAGGATGTCAAATCAGTCACCGCCGTCAGTGATTTGGTGGCTCGAATTGATATGAAAACACCCAATCGAGAAAAACTGTTCAGTCTTGCTCAAGGCATGAGTGTTCTGCCGAAACATTTTTGGGAAGATAAAAACTTTTCTGAACCCCTTTCAGAACCGCCTATCGGAAGTTCTGCTTATAAGATTAAAGAATTTAAGCTAGGACAGAGCGTCACTTATGCGCTAGTCGATAACTACTGGGCAGCCGATCTTCCTGTGAATATTGGGCGTAATAACTTTAAGCAAATTCAATATGACTACTACCGTGATGATACGGTGATGTTGGAAGCCTTTAAGGCGGGCGAGTTTGACCTGCGACAAGAGAGTTCCGCTAAGTTTTGGGCAAATTCTTACACTGGCACAAATTTCGATAAGGGCTTCATAAAAAAAGAAGAGATCGCTCATCAAAGCCCTCAATCTACGCAAGGATTCGTGTTCAATACACAGCGTGATATTTTTAAAGATCCCAAAGTTCGACAAGCGTTAAATTATGCGTTGGATTTTGAATGGATGAATCAAAATATGTTCTACGGACAATACACCCGAACTCGTAGCTATTTCCAAAATACCGATTACGAAGCGAAAGGGTTGCCATCAAAAGAAGAAATAGCGTTGTTAACACCGTTTAAAGAGAGTATTTCCCCAAGCGTGTTCACCGATGAATACCAACCACCAGTCACGGATGGTTCTGGCCGAATTCGGAGTGAAATGAGATCCGCGTTTAAATTGCTCAAAGAAGCGGGTTGGGAGCTAAAAGATAAGGTGATGACGAACGTAGAAACCGGTCAGCCATTTGAGTTCGAATTGTTAATATACAGCCCTACCACAGAGCGATTTGCGATTCCTGTGCAAAAGAACATGAAACGTATGGGTATAGAAATGAAAATCCGTACTATCGATACGACTCAGTACATAAAAAGGTGGCGTGACCGCGACTTTGACATGGTTTCAGCGTCGTATTCAGCTAACCCGTATCCAAGCCCTAACCTAATGATCATTTGGAACTCTAATTACATTGATTCGAGTTACAACTACGCAGGGGTGATGGATCCTGTTGTTGACCACTTAACCAGTGAAATCTCTACCAATCAACAAAATCCAGACAAGTTGCTAACGCTGGGCCGTGCACTTGATCGAGTGTTGCAGTGGAATTACTACATCATTCCTCAGTGGCATATTGGTCAATATCGAGTGGCGACTTGGGACAAATTTGAACGACCAGCTGTGATGCCTAAATACGATTTGGGGGTTGATACTTGGTGGGTATCTGAAGAGAAATCCGCCAAACTTCCTGAAAAACGTCGTTAAAAGAGGGTTCAATGGCTGCGTATATATTTAGGCGTTTATTATTAGTGATCCCCACTTTGTGGGCGATCATCACGATTAATTTTTTTATCATCCAGATCGCACCAGGTGGACCGGTTGAGCAAGCTATTGCGCAATTAGAAGGTCATAACTCTGGGATTATGGAGCGGTTTTCTGGTGGTGGTAATGAAGTCGAACTCACGACCGGAACGGATGATAAAGCGTCTGGCTACAAGGGTTCAAGAGGGCTTGACCCTGAAGTCGTTGAAGAGATAAAACGCCAATTTGGCTTTGATAAGCCGATTCATGTTCGCTATTTTGAAATGCTAAAAAACTACGCCATGTTTAACTTTGGTGAAAGTTTATTTAAAGGCGGCAATGTGATTGATCTTATTGTGGAACGCTTGCCTGTCTCTATCTCCCTTGGGCTGTGGAGTACGTTAATCATTTATCTGATTTCCATTCCACTTGGCATATTAAAAGCCATCCATCATGGCTCCCGATTTGATGTTTGGTCAAGCGCACTGGTGATCATTGGCTACGCCATTCCCGGTTTCCTGTTCGCGATTATTCTGATTATTGTTTTTGCCAGTGGTAATTACTTTAGCTGGTTCCCACTCAGAGGCTTAGTGTCGAGCAATTTTGACCAAATGACGTGGTATCAGCAAGTTCTCGATTACTTTTGGCACTTAGCGTTGCCAACTTTCGCAATGGTCATTGGTGGATTTGCCACATTAAGCATGCTGACTAAAAATTCATTTTTGGATGAAATTAACAAGCAGTATGTCGTCACCGCTCGCGCGAAAGGGCTGGATGAAAATACTATTTTGTATAAACACGTTTTCCGCAATGCCATGCTGATCATCATTGCGGGCTTTCCTAGCGCATTCATTAGTATTTTCTTCACAGGGTCAATGCTTATTGAAGTGATGTTCTCGTTAGAAGGGATTGGCCTACTTGGCTTTGAATCGACCATTCAGCGTGATTATCCGGTGGTGTTTAGCTCTTTGTATATTATGACGCTATTGGGGTTACTCTTAAGCATTATCTCCGATCTGACCTATACGTGGGTTGACCCTCGAATTGATTTTGAGGCTCGATAATATGAATGAAGTACAAGGGACAATGACTAAAAATCAAGACAGCATGATTAGTAAAATGCGCGCGAATCCACTGAATAAAGCACGATGGCTTCGTTTTAAAGCCAACAAGCGTGGTTACTGGTCAATGTGGGTATTTGGTGTTCTGTTCTTTTTAAGCTTATTTGCCGAGTTAATTGCGAACGACAAACCGTTAATGGTCAATTATGACAGCGGTTGGTATTTCCCCATTACTCAGCAATACGCAGAAACCGAATTTGGTGGTGAATTTGAAACAGAAGCCGATTACACCGATCCCTTTGTCACCGATTTAATCGAAGAGAAAGGCTACATTATTTGGCCTATCATCCGCTTCAGCTACGATACGATTAACTTTGATATCGCTGGCAGTGTACCTTCGGCGCCTGATTCGGTTAATTGGCTCGGCACTGACGACAAAGGCCGAGATGTATTGGCGCGAATTATCTACGGCTTTCGAATTTCAGTGCTGTTTGGTTTTGTCTTGACGATTGTCTCTAGTCTTGTTGGTGTCATCGTGGGGGCAACTCAAGGTTACTATGGAGGTTGGATTGACCTTATGGGTCAGCGATTTATCGAGGTCTGGTCTGGTATGCCAACACTGTTTTTATTGATTATTCTATCGAGTTTTGTCGAACCGAATTTTTGGTGGCTGCTGGGAATTATGGTTCTCTTTAGTTGGATGAGTTTGGTTGGGGTGGTTCGAGCTGAGTTTCTGCGGTGTCGTAACTTTGATTATGTTCGAGCGGCTCAAGCGATGGGCGTGGATGACAAGCGAATTATGCTCCGTCATATGCTGCCGAATGCGATGGTAGCCTCGTTAACCATGATGCCATTTATCCTGTCCGGTTCCGTCACGACACTGACTTCATTGGACTTCCTTGGGTTTGGTTTACCCGCAGGGTCGCCTTCGTTAGGGGAGCTTCTCGCGCAGGGTAAAGCGAACCTTCAAGCACCTTGGTTGGGTATTTCTGCGTTTGTGGTGTTGTCGTTGATGCTAACGCTGCTGGTGTTTGTTGGGGAAGCGGTTCGCGATGCCTTCGACCCACATGCTCAGGGAGGTCGTTAATCATGACTAACGAATCTAAAGTCGATGCGCCTCAAACCGTTCTGACGATCAACGATCTCTCGGTTGGTTTTGGCCGCAAGGCGGAGATAGAACAAGTGACTAGCAAGGTGTCGCTGACCATTAATAAAGGCGAGACTTTGGCGCTGGTTGGAGAAAGTGGATCGGGTAAATCTGTGACCGCTAATTCAATCCTTAAACTGTTACCAAAGGGGGCTTCCCACTACCTTGGTGGCAGCATTAATTTTAACGGTATTGATATTTTAAGCTGCTCTGAACGGGAGCTTCGTGGGATTCGTGGCGGTCGAATTGGAATGATTTTCCAAGAGCCGATGGTATCGCTGAATCCATTGCACAAAATTGGCAAGCAGTTAGTGGAAACGCTGACGATCCATCGAGGAGTGCGGCAGAAAAAAGCCGAAGAATTGGCGGTATCGTGGTTAACCAAAGTGGGGATTCGGTACCCAGAGCAAAAGATATTATCCTACCCCCATGAGTTGTCTGGGGGGGAACGCCAGCGAGTTATGATTGCAATGGCGTTGATCAACGAGCCTGAGCTTCTTATTGCCGATGAGCCTACAACGGCATTAGATGTTTCGGTACAAGCGCAGATCCTCGATCTTTTGAAAGCGCTTCAACAAGAACTCGGTATGGCAATGCTGTTTATTACCCACGATCTGAGTATTGTGCGTCGCATTGCCGATCGCGTCGCGGTAATGAAGGACGGTGAGCTAGTCGAAGTGGGTGAAAGTAAAACCGTCTTCTCTGCGCCTAAACACCCTTACACGCTCAAGCTCATCAACTCAGATCCCAGAGGTTTGCCGGTTGAGGTTTCAGAAACGGCTCCAACGTTGCTCAATGTTAACAATCTACGAGTTTGGTTCCCAATAACAAGTGGATTGTTTAAACGTGTCACCTCTCATATCAAAGCCGTGACTGATATGGCGTTTGAATTAAAACAAGGACATTCTATTGGGCTAGTAGGAGAAAGCGGTTCAGGTAAATCGACCACAGGTATGGCGATTTTAAAACTGGTTAATTCTCAAGGTTCTATCACCTATGAAGGGCATGAACTTCAAGGGTTAGATCGGAAAGCGATGTTACCGTTTCGCAGTAAAATGCAGGTTGTCTTTCAAGACCCATTTTCAGCGTTAAACCCAAGAATGTCAGTCGCTCAAGTGATAGGCGAGGGGCTGACCGTTCATCAACAACTCGATGAGCAAACGCTTGACCAAATGATTTGTGATGTGATGAAAGAGGTGGATCTGGATCCAGACACACGATTCCGTTATCCCAATGAATTTTCCGGAGGGCAAAGGCAGCGTATCGCCATCGCGCGAGCGTTGATTCTAAAACCTGAATTTATTCTATTGGATGAACCGACGTCATCACTGGACAGAACCGTTCAAGCGCAGGTCTTGGATTTACTTAAATCATTGCAGCAGAAATATAACTTAACCTACTTGTTTATCAGTCATGATCTTAACGTTGTTAAGTCGTTATGCCACTACACAATAGTGATGCGAAACGGTGAGATTGTTGAGCAGGGTGAAACGCAACAAATGTTTCGTTGCCCTCAACAAAGTTATACACAGCAGTTGGTGTCTTTGTCGAGTTTTTAACGAGAAAGGTTAACAGGCATTCGTTAACCTTCAGACTTTTCTACTTTTTAGTTCAATGTAATCGAGACCATCACTATGGTGAATGATATCTTGTCGATTGATCTAATTGTCTCTTCGTGACGTATTTATAAAACCAATAGATGGATAAACGTGGATACGCGATGAAAATTGATCAAGTAACAAAACAAAAGTTGCTCAGAGCCTTTAATCTAATCACAAGAAAAGGCAACAAATCAGACGGCGTTTATGAGTTTGCTGGTATTAGGGCTTCCCATGATTTTGATGGCTATACCTGCTGGTTGATGTACCAAGATCTCACCGTCTCTTTGGTGTTCCATGGCTTGTACGATTTTGATTATCAAGAAGAGAGCACTCTCAAGGTTTTTCTAAGCAAAGTCTCCGGTTTACTATTAGATGAAGAGAACGAGAGATTAGCTAAAGAGAGTGGTTAAACGCTCTCGGTTATCTATCGTTAGCTGAATAGCTGAATAGCTGAATAGCTGAATTTATTCGAAAACAGATGTTTGAGCCTAGGGTTAATTGTGGATCGGTAGCCAGTTGGAGATCAGTATGTTGACATCCCGTGTTCTAACAAAGGTTGCGATTGTAGTTATCTTCACTTCACTAGCACGTCCTCTGTATGCTCAAGAGATTGGAGGCATACGTTCGGTGTCAGCAATGGGTTTAGAACAATCAGAGCAGAGCGCTAATAATTATATGATTGATTTTACGAATCAAGATACTCGTCATCTTTGGCGAGTCAGTAACGACAATGTGATGGGTGGAATTTCAAAAGGCGCGGTGGTCTTAACATCAAAGAAGACTCGATTTTCAGGCACCATTTCTTTAGAGAATAGCGGTGGCTTTAGTGCGGTTTTCCATAAAGTTGATGTCATTGATGCAGATCTCACCCAGTTATCACTCGACATAGCAGGAGATGGTCAGCGTTATCAGGTCAGAGTCATTGCTAACCACCGTAAGGGCAGTTTTGGCGAAGAGCGCATTCATTACTTTCATGAATTTGATACTCAAGAGAACAAACGACAAACGCTGACGTTTAATTTGATCGATTTTCAAGCCACTTTTAGAGGAAGAAAAATAGACAATGCCCCCGCTCTCAGTTCGGAAGACATCGAAGAGATTGGGTTCTTATTCAAGAAAAACAGTGAGGATGATTTTACTCTGGATCTGTTTTCAGCCACATTTTCAAACTAATCAACTAATCAACTAATCAACTAATCGCGTTATCAGTTAGACGAGGCCAGCAGTGAACAAAATTAGCCCTAAAACACTATTGAACAGCAAATGGACGCATCTACAAGTGAGCAATAAAGAAAAACACTTTATGGTGACCTTGGTTGAGTTTGATGAAAACCAGAGCGTCATCAAATGTGTTATTGAAGCTGTAATGAACAACAACGAGTACGAAATAGACTGGCGCGAGCTGAAATCAAACAACGAATGGCGTATGGGGTGGAAATAGCCATTTCCCTCAAACGCATACGTTAAAGTGCACACCTTGATAATCAGTTGGCCGACTATTTTTTGGGGGAGGATAACGAGGCGATTTCGAACATCTTATGGTGGTAAACCGTGCTTACATAGGCTTACATTCCTCATGGCCTAGAAATTATATACTCAAGTATTGTTACTATAGATTTAAAGTATGTTTCTTCCACAAATAATGACTTGGATGTATGGTTGTCAGTTATGCATAATGGGTTATAAGGGCAGTTTTTACTGGGAGTCGGCATGGATCTATCTCATACACATGTTTTGATCGTTGAAGATGATAAGCGTTTAAGTCGCATGATGGCTGACATGTTGAAAGCGGAATCTTATCAAGTCAGTTGTGTCTATGATGGGCTACAGGCTATCCAACAAATCAATCAAGTTATCCCTGATATCGTATTGTTGGATATGATGCTGCCAGGGTGCGATGGATTGCAGGTGTTAAAAGAAATCTCTCCTGATTTTTTAGGCATCATTATCATGATCACGGCAAAAAAAGATGAGTTCTTAGAGGTATCAGCTCTAAATCTTGGTGTTCATGATTACATCACCAAACCACTTCGGCCTCATATTTTGTCGGCTCGACTTCGTGCCCTTTCTCGTCTTAACCATAATCACGTTCAAACCGTCAGCGATAAGAATCTGTTAAAAGTGCAAGATCTTACCCTGAATGTTAACTCTCGAGAATTTTGTTTAGCGAATGAAAGTCTTCAGCTTAGTGCAGCAGAATTGGAAATAATGAGTTACTTTATGCATCATCCAGGCGTGGTGTTAAACCGAGATATGCTGGTCAGTGAAGTGCGCAATTTAGAATACGATGGTTTTGACCGTTCGATTGATATGCGCATTAGCTCTTTGAGAAGAAAGCTAAAAGATAGCCAACCTCCTTATAAATACATCAAAACCGTGCGTGCTAAAGGTTACATCTTGGTACAAGAATAATCTTAAAGGTTAATCTAACTATGTTTCGTTCCCTTTTTATCTACCTATCAGCCACCATTGTGTTTGCTATTTTTTTTGCTGCTATTGTTTTAGACCCATTGTACATTCACGCGATTAAGCAGGATGAGCTAGCCTACACGCGTGGTATTAACCAAGTTGTTTCTGAGGATGTCTTTAACCACCAAGACAAACAAGCTCGCTTAAGTTATTGGGCTGAACGTTTTAGTTACCGCTTTTCTTTAAAGACATACGCTGATATTGATTTACCAGAGCCTTTGTTGAATCAGCTAAAGGGCCGTGAGGTATTTGCTGACATCAGTAGCGGTTGGGCTATTGATAATATCAATCTGTACTATTATCACCCAGGTTGCGATTGCTATCTGATCATGACAAAAAATTACGGTAGCCATGGATTGCTTCATAAATACCTGCTGAGTTTTTTGGGCATCGTTATCCTGTGTATTGCGGTATTTATTTTTTGTTATGTTTATCAACATAAAAAGCAGGTGAGAAAACTCAGCAAGGTATACAAGGCTTATGGGAAAGGTTTATTTAGTGTCCGCGCTGATACTTCAACCGCCGCGCCTTATTCTTTGCTGGCTAATACTTTCAACCAAATGGCGAGCCAAATCGAAGCTCTGTTGCAAGAACAACGTACGCTAGTTTATGGGGTATCTCATGATTTACGTACCCCCATCGCACGTTTGCGCTTCGCACTCGATATGAGTCGAGGGTGCCAAACGGTTGAGCAATACCAAGACAAGCTACAGGACATGGATTTAGATTTAGATGAGCTGGATAGCCTGGTCAATGAGTGGCTTTTTTATGCTCAAATGGGCAGCCAACCCGCATTAATAGATCGGGAAAATCTGCAACTCAGCGAATTGTTAAGCAACACCGTTAACAAAGTGAAGGTTTTGTACCCAAGTATTGAAAGCAGTCTAGATTTGCAATCTGGTTGGATAGATGGCGATACGCAACTGTTAAATCGTTGCTTTGAAAATCTCATTATCAACGCGTTTAAGTTCGCTGACAGCCAGATTAAAATTAGCCTGATTAATCGAAATCAGCAACGTGTGGTGTTGATTGAAGATGACGGGTCTGGCATAAAAAAAGAGTCTCAAGAGCAGATAATGCAACCTTTTGTGAAGCTTGATAGTAGCCGAAGTAATGAAGGTTTTGGGTTAGGACTTGCCATCGTTAAAAGCATTTTGGATAAACACCATGCCCAGTTAACCATCAAAGATAGCTCACTGGGCGGTGCGTGTTTTATGGTGATATTTAAAAGCTGTAATAAACACCAAGGCCAGAATACAAAGTAGTATCGGTATCCACCAGAGGGCTATCAGTAATGCCCTCTGAAAATTGAACAATATCTGCCATCATAAACAGTGACCAGTTTTGTGCGAAACTGTAAGTGATATTGATACCCGCACCATAACGTAGCGCAGACCTGCCCTGATAAGATGTTCTCCAAGCTTCTACTTCATTGCTTCTTACTCCGTAATAGTAATCCACTAATTTATCGCTTTCATGCTGTACAAAAATGGAGGGGGTAATTTCCCATGCTTGTAGATTCAAAGGGTACTGGTAAGAGAGTTTCACATCATAACCTTGGTGAGTATCGCTAACATCGTGCATCACATGGAGCCGCACTAGCCCTAAGTATTCGCTTAAATAGTTCGCTGCAAAACCTGCATCAATACTCGATTCTCGTTCCGCCAACCCTTTGGTATAAGCGCTTAATGTTTCGTCAAATCCCTGTAAACGCAGGGCCGCGGTTGCATCAAACCAAAAAGAGTGTGACAAAGGCATATGATAACTGGCAGAGAGGGTACTGGCTGAGAATTTCTCGCTGTCATAAGAAACAAAAGGAATCGTATAAATCTTACCTTTTGTTTGCTTGTATTCACTGGCTCCTTTAAAAGCGCCTAGACCAAGGCTGAAAACGCCTTCAGCTTGCGTTGTTACTGGGCTGCTAAGTACGGCAACGAGTAACCATTGACCGCTATTTTTTACGCTTAGTTTCATTGGATTTCCTTATGGTTTAATGGTGATTTGCTACGTGGTCTTTTTGGAAGAGGTACTTTGCGAAGAGTTGGGCCGATTAGAAAATGTTTAAGGTCACTGCTGATAAGCAAGAGAATCGGAATAAGAAATAGCGAGATGAGCGTAGAAAATAACAATCCGTAAGCCATTGATGCAGCTGCAGGAATGAGATACTGAGCTTGTTCAGATTCAGCGCTCAGTAACGGGTACAAACCTGCAAACGTGGTTAACGTGGTTAAAAAAATAGCTCGGAACCGTTCTTGGCAAGCTGAGCATAAGTGACGGATTAGATGGTTATTTCGTGCGTTATTTTTCAGACGGTGTTGATTATAAGCATTCACAATAAGCAGGCTGTCGTTAACCACAACGCCGGATAGAGCAAGCATGCCTAGCCAAGAGTAGAGACTAACGCTTAAACCGAGGTACTGGTGACCAAGAATCGCGCCCACAAGTCCAAAGGGAATGGCGGCCATGATGATCAGAGGCTGACCATAACGCTTGAGCGGCAAGGCTAATAGAACATAAATGGCTAATAGAGCAATAATGAAAGCTTGGGCGAGACCTTGATTAGCGCTTTGTGTCTCGGCTAGTTGCCCCGATCGTTGACTATTAAATTGTGGGTACGACGCCTTTATTTTTTGGACAAACTGGTCTTCAAAATATTGGTAAACCAGCTCTGGCGACGTGACAGATTTATCGATTTCCAATAATAAGTGACGGCTTAGCAACCCATTAACACGTTGAATGGAATTGTTAATGTAGCGAGGTGTTATCTCTGCTACCGCCAGAAGTGGGAAGCTTTTTCCTTGGTCATTGAAAATTAGCATCTGTGAAAAATCACTGCGAGAATCTCGCAAGGCGCGTTCTAACTGCAGAGTCACTTTGATGTTATGGCCATCTCGGTAAAAACGATCCACTTCCAAACCGCCATAAGCCGCGGCCAACTGGTCGGTCAGTGATTTGTGTGTGAAACCTAAGGTGAGTGCTTGTTCTTTCAGAGAAAAGATAAGCTGCGGCATGGGCTTAGCTTGCTGCTCTTTTACATTGCTGATCGCCTCCTGCTGTGTAAACCAATGCTTGGCCTGCGTTGATATTTCTTTGAGTATGTCTTTATTGGGGTGTTGTAGAACGATTGAGGTAGCATTATCGCCCGATCCACTTAAGGAAATCATAACTTCACTGCTTTTTACCCCTTCTAATAGACGGATGGGGGCTCGCCAAGCTTCTGCAATACTCTTGAGGCTGGTACCAGGGCGTTTATCTCTGTCTAGAGGTTGTGCAAAAACGGTGATGCTGCCTTGTTCGTCCATCACTAATAAGCTTTTATCGATCACGTCACCCTTAAGGTTATATTCAGTCCGGTAATCCTGATTAATCTGGTCTCTCACCGCTTCAATGTTGTGTTGCGCTTGTTGGATTAAAGTAAGGGGAGCGTTGTTCTCTAATTCAACAGAGAAAATAATTAGGTCTCCCGGGACATCGGGAAACAGTACGCTGCGGATTTTTCCTTGATAGAGTGCACCTAGCACAGCGATGCTCAGTGCAATGAAGCCGGTTAACCAGGCATAACGATAGCGTAAACTTAGGGTGAGAAGCCGAGCATAGATATGATGATTAAACGCATTTAAGAGCGTTTGTGGCAACCATCTGAGTTGTTGAAGATAGGTTTTTATCCGGTTGTTATTGACAGTTTTAGGCACCGTAATGTTACGTAAATGCGCTGGCAAGATAAGCTTTGATTCCAGAAGTGAAAACAGCAACGCGATGATCATTACCCATGCAAAACCGGCAAATAGACGGCCCGTTTCTGAGGGGAAAAAGGTCATAGGGAAGAGCGCTGCTACCGTGGTCAAGACGCCAAAAATAGTCGGTAGCGCGACTTTTTTAGCACCAATGATCGTCGCTTGACATTGATCAGACAGGGGGGATGGGTCTGTGCTTTTTTGTTGATGGGTACTTTTCTGTTTCTGGGAATAGATGCTTTCACCGACAATGACGGCATCGTCAACTAAAATACCTAACACCAGAATAAACCCAAAGGTGGTCACTTCATTGATCGTGTATTGAAAACCGAGAGGCCCAAGCACGATAAAAGCGCCGGAAATGGCAATGGGTAAGCCTAATGCTACCCAGAGTGCTAAGCGTATTTGTAAAAACAAGCTAAGAATAATGAACACCAAAATAAACCCTTGTAGGGCACTGTCTTCAAGCAGGTCTAAGCGTTGTTCTACGTATTGGCTGGCATCAAACCAAAGGGTAATGTGTAGATTATTGGGTAAGTTTTTTTTGAATTGTTCGACAACAAGGTGTGCTTGCTCCGATATTTCCAATACATCGCTTTTTGCAGACATCTTGATGGCAAAAGCACGGCTTAATTGGTTGTTAAAACGCAGTTTACTGTCGTGCTCAACAAAACCATCATTAATGGTCGCGACATCTTCTAGGCGAATTTTTTGTCCATTATCGAAGGTTTGAATGATGAGCTTAGATAACTCTCGTTGATGGGTGGCTAGGTGGCTGGTGTAGAGTAAAATCTGTCCATTGTCTGTTTTTAATAACCCATCTTTATTTCGAGTCGATTGCTGGCGAATGGCATGTGAAACTTGAGCGAAAGTAAGCCCCAATTCACGGACTTTATGTGGGTTGATATTGATTGAAATGGCGTACTTATTCGAACCATATTCCTCAATTTTGTGGATCTTTGGGTTGGCTAAAAGGGCTCGTTTAAGCTCTTTGCCTATTTTGATTAAACTGTCTTTATCACTATCACCAGATAACTGGACAATTAAGGCATCAAAACTGTCTTCTTTCCTTTGTACCTGTGGTTTTTCTGCAAGCTCAGGCCAGTCATAGATGTTATCCACGGCAGACTTGATGTCATCGAGTAACACTTGCATGGGGTAATCTAGCTGCTTTTTAATGGCAACGTAAGCGCTACTTTGTGACGACGAAGACTGAATATCTTTAATACCCGCAATGCCTTGTAAGCTTTGTTCAATTTTTTGGGTTATTTCAACATCAACTTGTTGTGCATTGCGCCCATCATAAAATGCGGTCACGCTAATTTCATTGGCGGGTAATTTAGGAATGATCTCTCTACGCATATTATTCGCAGACAAGACGCCACCGACTAATAATATAATCATCAATAAATTTGCAGCGATCGGGTGACGAGTAAACCAAGTGATCACGATGACCTCCTATAATTCTGCTTTGAGGCGCACTTGCATGCCCTGAGAATAAGAATTGCTGGGGTACAGAAGAGCATGCTTAGCAACGCTTTCAGCAACAGAGAAGTACACGCGTTTGTTATCTATTAAGTAGTTTTCTAATGAGGATTTACTTAGGCGCTGATGTTGGTCAATCCACCAGACTTCCCCTTTTAACGTCAGTGCACTTTCTGGCAGGCTAACGGTGTGGTGCCAACCTTCAATGGGTAAGTTGGCGTATAAATACTGACCATAAATAGGCGATGCGGCTTCAGCGACTTGCAAGTAGAGTGTTCTTTGCAAGTTACTCGCGTGCTGGCTTACACCAATGATGGTTGCCGACCATTGTTGCTGGCCGTCTAAACTGTCTAAGGTGATCGTTTGTTGCATGAGCTCATGACTTAACAAAGCAAAGTCATCAACGCTTATTTGGACTTTTATCTCTTTATCTTTGGCGGCCAATACACTGGCTACACTACTACCCGCGCTGATAAATTCCCCTAACCGAGCTGAAATTTCCCTTATTTCCCCAGAGAAAGGCAAACGTACCGAGGTGGCGCTCAGGTCTTTCTGGGCGTGTTTTAAGCGTATTTTTGCGAGTGCTAATTGTGCTTGAGCTTGTTTGATCATTAAGCTACCAGGGACAAAGCGTGTGCCCGCATTTTTTAACGCGATCTCTGCGTCAATTAGGCCAGATTGAGCTTGTGCCAACGTGATTTGGTAAGGTAGCGGATCAATTTTCAGCAGTGCCTTGCCTTTCGGTAACAACATGCCTTTTCTAAACGCTTCCGAAATTTCGATGATGGTGCCCGAGACTTGCGGGGTAATTTGGCTGACTTTTACCGGCTCAACAAACGCCAAGCGTTGTAATGTTGGCATCTGAGTAATAGGTTCAGTCGCCACTGCTGAAACCAAGGGAATGCTGGTTGAGCTCTTTATGGGAGCAGGAACAATCGTCGATTTTTCCAGGTCATCTAAGACCACCAGCAAAATGAACATTGCCATCGAAAAAGCAAAAATTTGTCTGACTCTTACATGGAAGATAGTTTTGAGCATGCTAATAACGCCTATTGCAGGTTGAGAAACAGCTGAGCTTTGGGGCTACTAAATTCAAATCGGCTTTGTAAATAAGTAGGTTGGTTATTGTCTGCGAGGTCGACAGCACTGATCGCTAATTTTTCTGTAGGAGAACCTAGAAAGTTATAATTTAATGTTTGGTCTGAATTTTGGTCGTGAAAGGCAAAAATAGCGTAATCACCGTAGGGTAATGATTGAAAAGAACACTGCGCTTTTAGGTTATTAATTGCTGTATGGCAAACCGAATAGGAAGGGGATTTATTATTAAATTGGTCAGTGCTGTTCATTAAGTGCAGTTCAATATGGCCTTGATCGTTTCGGGCGCTATTGATGATCACGATGAGTTCCCCAGTCGCTTTATTTTGTTGCTCTTTCTCTGCTGCGTTCAGTATTGCGGAACATAAAACGCAACCCGTCATCCCCACTGTAAAAATCCAATTTCTCATCTTCATCGCTGACTCCCTAAATAATGCGAATTATCTTAGGCAGTCCAATTCAATTGTTCAGTAAGGCTCTGTAAGCCGTGACTTACAGAGCCTTACAAAAGCGGTGGAAGCTTTGCATTACTCTATTTGTTATCGAATTGACGGATAAACGGAGTAAGCATGAAAGCCAGGAATACAGGGTTAGATTTATCGAGAGCAGTGGCTGTTTTTGTGATGATTTTTGTTAACTATAAAGTGGCCATGGAGGTAGAGTTCGGACATCCATTAATGCTGTCATTGAGTGCTCTTTTTGAAGGTCGAGCCGCGGCTTTATTTGTCATTTTGGCGGGCATTGGTATCACTGTCGCGACCAATAAGGCTCGCATAGCAAAGGAGGGTCGTTCATTAAAACAAGCGCGCATACGTTTAGTAAAAAGAGGCATGGCGTTAATCGTGCTTGGGCTCATGTTTAGTTTGGTTTGGCCAGCCGACATTTTGCATTTTTATGGTGCTTATTTTATGTTATCTGCTTTATGTTTTACCCTAACGAACAGGCAGTTAGCCTCCATTGGTGTTTTCTGTATTGTTTTGTTTCCTGTTTTATTGATGATGTTCAATTATGACGAGGGTTGGGATTGGTCGAGTTTAACCTATGTGAACTTTTGGTCCTTCGATGGGTTTCTAAAACAATTGTTCTTTAACGGTTTTCATCCGGTTTTTCCTTGGTTTTCTTTTCTTTTACTCGGTATGTACTTAGGGCGATTAGATTTATTCGATAAGACCCTAAGAAAGAAAATACTGCTTATTTCATTATCGCTATTCATCGCTGTTGAAGTCGGTTTCTTCATGTTACGTGAACAGTTGATGGGGGCGGGTGAATATTTAACCGAATTAGAAATTCAAGAACTCTTGCTGCTGCTCAGTAGGGAAATGATACCTCCGATGCCGCAATACATTATCTCAAGCAGCGCCAGCGCGTTAATAGTTCTAATGGCATGTTTACAGCTTGCTGACTCAGGAAGAAATAGCATAGTCGTTGAATGGATAGCGAAAACCGGACGCCTGGCATTGTCACTTTACATTGGGCATATTGTCGTGGGGTTAGGGTTATTAGACATACTGGGGTTATTTGATAAACAATCACTGACGGTGGTATTTTTCAGTACGTTACTCTTTATCGACTTTAGCATTCTATTTAGCGTGGTATGGTTAAAACGCTTTGATACCGGCCCACTTGAGTGGCTATTTAGAAAAGTAACGAGTTAAGGGTTCGTTACTTTTGCTTACTGCTCTTTATGATGGCTTTCTTTACGATTTGGCGACTTACCGTAACAGGCGTTCGTTGAGCATTGTTCAGCGGTTACGCCAGGCAGCCTCGACAAAACAGCAGACACCTGATGTCGGTATTTTGCAATAGCCAAATATACCCAGTGACTGACTGTTTTGATGACAGGCCAGTTCAACGGAGCGACCCAAAATCCTTTCCCCACTAGCGTCCATGCGCGGTGGGTGACTTGGAGACCGAGTAACAGTTCGCCTTTGTACGTACCATGTAAAATCTTCATTGCTTTTGAAAAATCAATATTGGGATAACGAGCTGCAAAATTGTCTTGGTGGATATTGACAAGCTCGATGAGATCATCGGTATCGTGTTGTTTCAGGTGGCGCATTTCTGTGGCACACATCGGACAGTGCCCGTCATAAAAAATCGTTAACATGTTCGCTTTCCTAATCGGTATCACCGGTCGAATTATTCTAACTCGTGGTTGCTATTTTTGCGCCATCGAGCGCAATGGATCGAGGCATGCTGTCTGTCTTCGCGTAACTCAAACGAGAGAGTCGGTGACTGGTATGGTAATTATCTAACCCAGATATGCTGGTGGTTTTGAGTGACTCGATGTCGATGTAACCATCTTCTTGAATCACTGTTTCTGGGCACAGAATGTCGGTGATTTCTCCAATCACAAGTTGAGTATTATTCAATGCAATGGGCACTATCTCTCTTAACGTTAGCGCGTATTTCAGCATGCTCTCTTTAACGAATGGGGCGTCATAGCCGTGGATGTATTGTTCTTGTAATCCTGTTTGTTGGAATTCACTGTGTTCTCTAGAGTACCGAGCCGAGGTTTGATGCGCTTGTATGTAAAACTCTTCGCTAACCTGATTGATGGTGTATTGCTTAGTTTCCAAAATATTGTCAAGCGTATGGCGAGGAACACTGGCTGGTCGAATAATGAAGCCCACTAACGCAGGCGAAGCGCCAAGGTGAATCACTGAACTAAACATAGCAACGTTGGTTTGCCCCTGAGTATTAACCGAGCCAATGAGGTTTGCGCTTTTAAAACCTGACAGGCTGTTAATTAAATGGGCTCTGTACCGGTTGTTCATTTCGGTAAGTTGCTGCGTATTAATGTGTTTCACTGCGGTTACTCATATGGCGATTGGTTTGTTACTAATACGTTCCCTGCTCAGTTTTAGATCAATCGCTTTGGGTTATTCGCCTTCAGCTATTCGCTTTCAGTTCCTTGCTTTATGTTATGGACCACCAATTCAGTGAAACCTGTGTTGGCATCTTCTTCGCGTGTGAATGAAAGGTTCGAATAGTGATGAACGATAAGCTCGGCGGTTGTGTCAATAATGTTCCCATCAAGCAAGTGCCCACCTAACACTTGCCCTGCGTTATCCGAGACTGAAATATGAATATGTTGGTGGTCTGGCGTCAGTGTCCCCATGACAGACACGATTTCAAACGGTGCTGTCATTTGGAGTCTTTCTGTTGCACCAGCCAAACGAAGATGGATAGAAGACAAGCAACCCACACATGAGGCGATGCTACCCGCTTGAATGTTGTGTTGGGTGATAAGCTGCTGAATGGCTTGTTTCAAGTCGGTTCCTTGAGTCAACCTAACTGCGATGGGAGTAAGCATAAAATGATTCCATAAGACGGCTTGAATAGCCCTGAAAGTAACTTTAGTTTATTTGTTCAAAGCGAACGTATACACTGCCGATCATATCACTTTAAGACAACCAGATTAATTTAGCGATCACACTATGAATCATGACCAACACGACCAAGATCCAAACTATCAAGAGCCTGATTACGATGACGCCTCTCACGAAGAAGAGTATGACGGTGAAGAAATTGAAATAGAAGCGATCGGGATTGATGTCTCTTCTCATCCCATCGAGCTATATAAAGTGTTTAAAATTGCTAACTTAGTCGGTGGTGGTGGAGAAGCAAAGCACTATATCTCTGAAGGTTATGTGGCCGTTAATGGTGAATTAGAAACCCGTAAACGTCGTAAAATGTACAATGGTGATTTTTTCGAATTCAACCAAGAGTATTATGTGGTGGTGTGTGATGCGCCAGTCACTGAACCTCAAGAGAAAAAAGACAAAAAAGAGAAAGCCGCAGAGTCAAAAGCGAGTAAGACTTCAAATAAGAGCAAGACCCCGGCTAAGAAAAAATCGTCAAAGCCAGCGAAGAAAGAGACCAGTAGCAGCCTTTCAATGAGCAATCGATCCGCCAGTAAAAAAGCAGAGCAACCAACGCAAACCAAAGACGACAAAAGCGGTCGACACTCTATCGATTTCTTCTAAGTATTGAAAATGCCAAGCCTATGACTTCAAAAATAGGCTTGGTTTTCAATGCCAATCTGTATTAATTCAGACGAGTTCTGACACATCGAGTCAACCGCACTAAAACGAACGCACTAAAACGAAGAGTTAGGCTGGGTAAGAAACTCGACTTCTTCCTCGGTTGATGTTCGACCGACAATGGCATTCCTATGCGGATAGCGGCCATATTTTTCAATAATATTGCGATGCTTTATTTCGAATTCAACATTCGCGTCAATCCCATTTTCTTTGTATAACTCAACGGCAATATCATGAATCGCCAGTGACTCACTGTGCATGTAGGGCATGTAGAGGAAGCTTCGCTCAATCGCGCTCAGTTCTTGGTCTTGTCCAAGTTCAATGGCGGTTTGTGCCAAGGCTAGGGCTTGTGAGTCAGAGGCAAACGATTTAGCGGTGTCTCGAAACATGTTTCTAGAAAACTGGTCTAACACAATGATTTCAGCCAAACGTCCTCTTGCTGAGGATCGCCACTCGAACAGCTCCCCTTTTACTGCTTGTTCATGAAGAGACAAAAATCGGCTCGTAATCAGAGTATCGATTTGCGTATCTTTTACCCACCATTTAGATGGGCCTAATTCATCAAACCAAAATAATAGAACGTCATTGTATGTCATAGAATATTTCCTAATAGTCCATTAATGAAAGCGGTTAGCTCTCTAGGTTTTTGTCATGTTATCGCTGTTAGCCTTAAACTTTAGATGACTGATGTACTTGACGTTAAAGAGCCAGTATCGCATTAACCATTACATTATTTTGAGTTACTATCAATACAGATCATGACCGCATCGGGGCGCCAGTATTCGAGTTCACAATCCATGATTTCGCCATCTTGCTTGTAGTTGACTCGTGAGATCTTTAGTACAGGTTGCCCTTCTGCAAGGTTTAATGCTTTTGCAACATGGTGAGGAGCAGAGGTAGGGATGACATCAAATCGAGAACGCTGTGTCTCGTAGCCGTATTTTTCACGGTAAATACTGGTCAGAGAATCGGTTAAGTTCTCATCTAGGATATTAGGAAACAGCTCAGAGATGAGGCAGTTCTCTACATAGAGAACGACACGTCCGTCAATAAATCTTAGCCTTTCAATGATCTGAATTGGCGTGATCTTATCGATGGCAAGTGCGTTTGCATAGTCGCCACTGGCCAATTCACTTCTTATACTTATCAGCCGAGTTTCAGCGACGCGGTCTTGATCGCTAATCATATGGTGGAAGTGGCAACGTGAAAGCGGGTTGTAGCGAATTCTTTTGGCTGACACAAACCATCCCCGTCGTTTTTCCCGATAAATTAGCCCTTCGGTTTCCAGCGAGGTAAGCGCATCTTTAATGGTGATCCTTGTGGTTGCAAATAAATCACTCAGCTTTCGTTCCGAAGGCAGCTTTTGCCCAGTTCGTAAAACTTTACTGCGTATTTGCTCGCGGATACTGCCCTTTATTCTCGATATCTGCGTGGGCCGATTGATCCCCTGTGGTGGTGATAGCGAGGGTGATTGAGCAGGTACTTGCACACTGAGTAAGGAATCGGAAGATGAATTTAATTGAGTTGTCATTGACCTAGTCCATTGATTTTATGGGGTCTACGTTAAGTGCAAGAGGTAACACTTTCATGACAGGCGTATAGTTAACCTCTCTTCTGCTGCGCTTTCTTTCTGTGAAATCAAAACGTCATATAAATTCAATAAAAGCGTCTTTATAACCAAGCGAATTTGTAACATTCACTTAATAGTATAAAACACGAATTTACTGACCTAGTCCAGAAGGATAGCGACAATGAACACTATGTTTACCTCCGCAACGACATTAGCACTGGCAACAACGCTTGTTTCTGCCCCTGTTTTAGCAAGCGACTCTGATGTACAACAACTTATCAAAGCCGCGCAAAAAGAAGGCGCGGTGTACAGTGTCGGCATGCCAGATAGCTGGGCAAACTGGAAAGATACCTGGCAAGATATCAGTGCTAACTACGGGCTCAAACACCAAGATACCGACATGAGTTCAGCGCAGGAAATCGCAAAGTTTGATGCAGAGAAGAAAAACGCAACTGCGGATATCGGTGATGTTGGGTTTGCCTTCGCTCGCGTTGCGGTTAAGAAAGGGGTGACACAGCCTTACAAACCAACAACATGGAATGACATTCCTGATTGGGCTAAGGATAAAGAAGGGCACTGGGCTCTGGCTTATACCGGAACGATCTCTTTCATCTCAAACAACAACCTTGTGAAAAATGCACCAACATCTTGGGACGATATTCTCAAAGGGGATTACAAAGTCACTGTCGGTGATGTGGGTGTTGCAGCGCAAGCAAACAACGCAGTACTGGCGGCAGCATTTGCCAATGGCGGGGACGAGACGAACTTGGAACCCGCGTTAGAGTTTTTCTCGAAGCTGGCGAAACAAGGCCGACTGTCTTTTACCAACCCAAGCATTGCTAATCTTGAGAAAGGGGAGGTTGAAGTCGCGATTCTATGGGATTTCAATGCGCTCAATTATCGTGATCAAATCAACCGTGACCGATTCTCGGTAAACATTCCACAAGATGGCTCTGTCATTTCTGGCTATACCACCATCATCAACAAATTTGCGAAAAATCCTAATGCTGCAAAGTTGGCGCGTGAACATATCTTCAGCGATAAAGGACAAATTAACCTTGCTGAAGGCTACGCACGTCCTATTCGTTCATCGGTTGTTCTTCCTCAATCGGTACAAGACAAGCTGATACCGAATGATCAGTACAGCAATGTTCACCCAGTTAGCGACTTTACTGCGTGGGAAAAATCCGCACGTAAATTGCCACGTCAATGGCAAGAAAACGTCCTCATTCACCAGCAGTAAGAAGTCACTATGAGCAATAAGGTTATCCTTGTTGTTCTTGATGGACTGAATTATCAAGTAGCCCAAGAATGTATGGGCTACTTAAACGGTTTAATAGAACAGCAAAAATCAACATTATACAAACTGCGGTGCGAGTTACCTTCTCTTTCAAGACCTCTGTATGAGTGCATTTTAACGGGGGTTGTTCCGGTACTTAGCGGTATTGTGAATAACAATATCGCACGCCTTTCGACTCAGGAGTCTGTGTTTAGTCTGGCACATTCACAGGGAAAAGTGACGGCCGCTGCGGCTTATCATTGGGTGAGCGAGCTCTATAACCAAGCCCCTTTTGATGCAGTGCGAGACCGTCATACTAACGACGAATCACTGAATATTCAGCACGGGCATTTTTATCACTGGGATCACTATCCAGATGAAGCGTTATTTCTTGACGCTGAATCACTAAGGCAGCGTCACCAGCCCGATTTCTTATTGGTTCACCCAATGAACATTGATGATGCTGGCCACAAATTCGGATTGGATTCTCCCCAATACCGAAATGCTGCGAGAGCGGCCGATAGCTACCTCTCGAACTATATAGATTCATGGTTAAGCAGCGGCTACCAAATAATGATCACGAGTGATCATGGAATGAACAATGACCGTTCTCATGGCGGTATCTTACCTGAAGAGCGCGAAGTGCCATTGTTTGTGATTGGTGACCGATTTACCTTACCAGCATCACCACAACAGCTCGACATAAAGCAAACAGAACTGTGTGGCATGTGTTGTCAATTACTTAGTCTGGATCATGACAAACTTTACTCACCGGAAGTATTCGTATTATGAGTCACACCGTCCTACCACATCAGCCACATTCTACTGAGCTTAAAGGAACGACAAGAAAAACAACATTATGGCGAAAATTAAAACCTGCGTTGTGGTTTGTTCCGTTTGCACTGTTCTTTTACTTATTTCAATTGGCTCCCATGGTTTGGGTACTCATCAATAGTTTTATTTATGAAGAGTCGTTTGGCCTTGAAAACTATTTTGATGTGTTTGATTCAAGTTTCATGCTGCAAGCGTTCGGTAACAGTCTTTGGCTATCTATCTGGTCGAGTGCTATTGGGTTAGCCGTTTCTGCCCTTTTGGTGACCTCATTAAGAAGAGTCGATAGCAAAATTCGCGATGGTGTCATTGCCTTTACCAATATGAGCAGTAACTTTTCTGGTGTTCCCCTCGCTTTTTCGTTCATCATTGTTTTGGGCATGAATGGCGCCGTCACTTTGCTGCTCAAGCAATACGGCTTGATTGATGATTTCAATCTTTATGGCCAATGGGGGTTGCTGGTTATCTATGTCTATTTTCAAATCCCGTTGGGCGTGCTGCTGCTTTATCCTGCCTTCGATGCATTAAGTGATGATTGGCAAGCCGCATCAGCACTGCTTGGA
>NZ_JBNGCJ010000353.1:0-6745 GCF_049974785.1 Vibrio genomosp. F10 str. 9ZD137 | reverse complement strand
CAGAGCAATGGTCGCACTCCATTACCGATCAACACCAACAGTTAGCGCAGTTATCTGAGGCGATGGAAGAAATGAATTCAACCATCAATGAAGTGGCCCATAATGCAGAAACTGCTTCAACGTCCACATCTGAAATTAACGGTCAGGTGGTATCTAGCCATCAGTTAATGAATAAAGCACTTGAATCAATTCATAATGTATCAAAAGGTATTCAAATCTCTGATGCTCGAGTGGGTGAGCTAAAAGTGGGTGTCGATGAAATTGGTAATGTTACGCAGGTTATTCAAGGTGTATCAGAGCAAACGAATCTGTTGGCGCTCAATGCCGCTATTGAGGCGGCACGTGCTGGAGAACAAGGCCGAGGTTTTGCCGTTGTGGCTGACGAAGTGCGAAGCTTAGCCAGCCGAACGCAGCAGTCAACGATCGAAATTCAAGAAACCATTAACAAGCTTGATGAGAGCAGCATGAGATCGGTTCAATCGATGTCAGAATGTACTACGCAGACCCAGGTGTGTGTAGAAAATACAGAGCAAATTCAAGTGGCATTAGAGCAAATCTCAACGCTCGTTTCCCACGCTAACGATATGATCATGCAAGTCGCTACTGCGACAGAGCAACAAGGGGCCGTGACGGGGGAGATAAATACAACGGTGACCAATATTCACAACGCAGCAGATGAAATCAGCCAGGGCGCTCAGCATTTAACTTCTGAGAGCTATGCTCTAAATGAAACAGCGACGGCGCTTGGTAAACAGCTTAAACACTTTATTGTTTAGACTATTGTTTAGACGTGAGTTGTTAATCGATCAGCGAGCCTATGTGGCTCGCTTTTTGTTTCCCAATGAATAAATAAACCTGAAGAGAGAGGAAGCCACCTTATTTGTTATACTCTCTTCAAATCATGACAAGAACCCTCTTGAAATGGTCATTCCAAGTTAGAAAGGAAATGTTATCAATGGCTGTGCTTCAACACATTCGTGTCACTTTGTTTTTCGTCGCTACCCTTACCGGATGCGCATCACTTCCTGAAAAAGTGTCTCACTCAACAGTGCAGGTGGTTAGCCCGAAAAGCAGCACATTGTCTCAGATGAGTGATGTCTACCAGTTAGCGCAACCCAACATTGGAATGAGTGCAGTGTCGGTTCTTGATACGGGATGGGACGCATTGGCCCATAGGTTAGCACTCATTGAAACTGCAGAGCACAGTATCGATATTCAATATTACATATGGAACTCCGATGTTTCTGGCCGTTACTTGGCAAGCCGCTTGGTGGCAGCGGCAGAACGTGGGGTAAAAGTTCGCTTGATGTTGGATGATATCAACCTGAATGAACGAGAAGACTTGTTGACCACACTCGATTCTCACCCAGATATAGAGATCCGCATTTATAATCCAGCGCCAAGTCGTGGCGGCGTAACAAAGATGGTGAGTGTATTGGGGGATTTCTCTCGCTTAAATCGCCGTATGCACAATAAATCATTCACGGTTGATGGGGCTCTGTCAATTGTGGGGGGACGAAATATTGGCGATGAGTATTTTGACCTTTCTGATGACATTAACTTTCGTGACCGAGACGCTCTGGTCATGGGCGCTGTGGTCGCGGATATAGAGGATAGTTTTGCCCAATACTGGAACAGCGACTGGTCGTACCCAGTTAATTTGCTAGGGGGGGAAGCCACCGTTGATTTTGCTGAACTGAATGATTCTAAAGATTTAGCTGAGCTTACGGGTTTTGGTGAGATAGAAGTGCCGCTCTATTCAGACTATCCAGCCTTACCTGAAGGCAATTCTAAACCTGACGACAATCCAGAGGGAAACAAGGCGGCGAAAACGTTGCTGAACGAGACAATGGAGCAAATGAGCTGGGTTAAGGCTCAGTATGTGTCGGACCGCCCGGTTCCTGTTGACGAAACCAACACCAACCAACCAAAGGCGACGGCGCGATTCATGGCCCAATTGGCTGAGCAATCAGAGCACGAAATATTATTGGAGTCTGCCTATTTGATCTTCGATGAGTCGCAGCTAAAAACGTCACAAATGTTGACGAGTCAAGGTGTCGTAATCAAAGCGTTAACCAATTCCATGGCATCAAATGATCTGCTCACCAACCATTCCGGCTACGCGGGTCGACGGTTAGATATACTAGAAAGTGGTGTCCAGTTGTATGAGTTGAAGCCCGATAGCACATTGTGTGAGATGTCTACCAGGGATTCGTCTAAATGCGCGCCATCAGCGCCTTATGGGCTTCACACCAAATCAGCAGTATTTGACAGAAAAATAGCCACCATCGGCTCATTTAACTTCAATTTACGCTCAACGTATCTTAATACTGAGTCTCTGCTCGTGATCGACAATAAAGATGTCGCTAAACGCTTAGCAGAAGCGATGGATCAGACGATGAACGAAGACCACAGTTGGCGCGTAAATCTTGAGAGTGGCGAAGTACGCTGGCACTCTGGTTCAGAAAGTTGGGATAGCGAACCAGAAACGGGCCGCTGGGAGCGAGTGAAGTCTCGTTTTTTACAGCTGTTACCGATTGAGAAATACTTGTAAAAATCAGGGCATAAATCTAAGCCATGAGCCATATTTTGGATCTCAACATTGTTTGGGATTTCAATATTGAGGGCTGACTAACAGATACAGCGTACCTTTTAATGGGGCAGGCACAAGTATTAGGCCGCATAAAACTATCGAGCTAGCCCTCAGTTTATTGAGTTTTTATTACTTTTATTACGTTTTTTGCTTAGAGGTAGCGCTGAATACTCAGATCATGGTGCTCAATTTGAGGTGTTTTATTGCTGACAATATCAGCGATTAACTGCCCAGAACCACACGCCATTGTCCAGCCTAACGTACCGTGACCGGTATTAGTGAACAGGTTTTTAATGGGTGTTTTTCCAATCACAGGGGTACCGTCTGGGGTCATTGGCCTTAAGCCTGTCCAGTATTGAGCCTGCTCAAAATCACCCACATCAGGGAACAGATCATTCACTACGCGATTAATGGTGGCTTTTCTCTTTTCGGGAATTGACAGGTCGAAGTCGGTCAATTCGGCTGTCCCCGCAATTCTTAAACGATCCTCAAATCGAGTAATGGCGACTTTATAAGTTTCGTCCATAACGGTTGACTGTGGAGCATGTTCAACGTGATCAATGGGTAATGTTAGCGAGTAACCTTTCACGGGGTAAGTCGGTAATTGAATGCCAAGTGGGGCGAGCAATTTGGCTGAGTAACTCCCGCAAGCGACAACATACTGATCGGCTTGTAACGAGCCAATACTGGTTTCAACCGATTCAATGGCCCCGTTTTTTGGGGTTAAGGAATGAATGTCAGTATCAAAATGGAAGTGAACGCCAGCTTGCTTAGCCAGTTCAGCCAGCTGTTGGCAGAAAAGAAAGCAGTCTCCGGTTTCGTCATCAGGTAAATGTAATCCCCCCACGATTTTATCTTTCACTCGCTTGAGCGCGGGCTCTTTTTCGATGCAACCTTGGGTATCAAGCAAAGAAAATTGAGTATGACTCTTCTTAAGCAAAGCCATGTCTTTCTCGATAGCGATAAGCTGTTTAGAGTTTCTAAAGACTTGCAGTGTTCCGAGTTGACGGCCCTGATACTGGATGTCGGTATGAGTTCTTAGCTCACCTAGGCAGGTTCGGCTATAATTCGCCAAGCGCAGCATTCTTGATTTGTTGGTGTTGTAATGTGAAGCGCTGCAATTCTTGAGCATTTTGCTTGCCCAAGAGAGCATCGCGGGTGAAAGGCTTGGTTTTATTTTGAGTGGGGCATGTTCTTGCATTAGCCATTGAATCGCTTTAATAGGGATTCCGGGTGCTGCCCACGGTGATGAATAGCCGTAAGATATCTGACCGGCGTTGGCAAAGCTGGTTTCTTTCCCACATTCTGATTGTCTGTCGACAACGGTTACCGAGTGTCCTTGAAGGGAGAGGTACCATGCACTTGTCAGCCCTATTACACCGCCACCTAATACAATTACTTTCATTACATTTCCTTCTTGTCAGTTGGCGCTAGTTTGTGTGTTTTACAAATCGCTAACAATCGATAAGAATTAACAACAGTGTATAGAAATTCTAAAGGCTGATAATGAAGTACCTGAAAAGCAATATGGCTTCCGCATTGATGACGTTTGTTGAAGTCGGTAGACGGGGCAGTTTAACCGGCGCAGCGAAAGCAAAGTGTTTAACGACAGGAGCAATTAGCCAACAACTTCTTCAACTTGAAAATAACCTAGGCGTACGATTAGTTGACCGACATTCCCGTGGCGTCACCTTGACGGAAGCTGGGCAATTGTTGCACCGAGTCGCGTCCTCAAGCTTTCAAGATATTGATACCGCGCTGGCGAGTTTACAAGCCCATTCCGTGGGCTCGTCAGAAGTAAGATTAAAACTCACACCGTCATTTGCTTTTAAATGGCTAGTCCCGAGACTAGAAGGGTTTCATCGTTTATACCCAGACATTCAGGTACAAATCTATGCGGAAGGTGCCCTAGTAGACCATACTTCGCAAGATTTCGATGTTGTGATCGATTATGGCCCGATACCTTATCGTGACTCTCGTGCTGAACTGTTGTTAGAAGAAAAGCTGATTCCCGTCATGAGCCGACATTATTTGGATAAACACAATTTATCTAAAGGGCAGCCGATGGAATCAACAAGCTGGTCTAGCGTTACCTTGTTGCATGATGCGCTGCCCTGGCCGGAAGCGATCAGACAGCATGAATGGAAGTATTGGGCGGAAAAAAATGGCCTAACGACACCCGTCGATAAAGGCCATTTCTTCAATCGAACCGATATGGCGATGTCAGCCGCGGAAGCTGGGGTTGGCATTGCAATGGCAAGAGAGGCCTTGATCCAAGATGAGTTATCTAGCGGCCGACTGGTTGCGCCGTTTCCTACGATTAATGCAGAAGCTGGGTATTTTCTTATTGCTCATACTCAATCGGCAGCAGCGCAGTACTTTACTCAGTGGGTGCGCTCTCAAGTGTCTGAATCAACGCTTAAGGAGGCTTAGATTCCATTGGAATAGGCTAATGAAAAATGGCACGTTGACGACAATCAAAGCGGTTATTAAATACTTTTAGGATATGCCGAGAGGAAAGAGAAGATAAAAGCGCACTGTAATCGAGAGTGAACGTGACCTTTTGTCCGACATATAATGGAACGTCTGACGTTTCAACGAGCAAGTGATCACTGGTAGATGAAGTTATTGTTATACCTTGTGGTGCACCAAGACCTGTCACGCATACATCTTGACGACCCAAAGCAAGAATGGCCTGTGAAACCATTCCTTTGTTAGGAATCGAGTCTTTCTCTCCAAACGCGTTCGTGCTTCTGGTGCCCCAGGGTAACGAAGGTTTCGTTTTAGATTCGATCACTTCGGCGGTTAATGTGATTGCATCGGTATGCAGCCCTTCAATTTGGTTTTGATCTAACGGAACACAACCAAGGAAAATGGCTTCTCCTATACGAAGGTTATTGATTCGAGTATTGCCGGTATGATTAAGAGCCCAATTGATAGATGCCGAATTTCCACCTGATATAATATCGAGCGTGATCCCAAAGGTCGCTTCGATCTCATCGGCAAGGCTGGACAGAAGCGCCATTTTTTGATCGTCAGGAGCAATACCATAACGACAGGCCAGATTCGCCCCAACTCCTCTGATGATAATATTGGGTAGGGAAATGATCTTACGGACAAAACCCATAACGCGATTTGGCATGATGCCTTCTCTCAGATCGCCCAGTTCGACCATGATGACAATGCCATGATGAATGTTGGCTTTCTTTGCGCCTTTGGCAAGCCTCTGAATGACAATGACTTCCGTGTTAAAGCTGACATCACAGCCTCTTATAATACGGTCTACTTGGCTTAGCATAGGCGTGCGGATTAACATTGTCGGTACAGAAATACCCGATTGCGTCATTCTTTGGATGTTTTCGATTCTAGAATCAGCAAACATTGTCGCCCCAGCATCTACAAGCGTTCTAGCGATAATAGGATGCCCTAGGAAGACTTTCGTAACCGGTGTCACGGATATGCCCTTTAAAGCAAGTTGAGAAATAAGGCGCTGTGCATTGTGATGGATTTTGTAACAGTCGATGTTTAATTTAGGGTACTTCACCCTTTTGCTGCCGGTTTGCTCGAAACATGCTGACGGGCTAACATTTTCTGACCGTTCAACAAAGGGTAGGCTGATAGTATGATATCTAGAAGTTGTTCAGTGGGCTGGGATAACGCATCGGTCACAGGTATCCCTAGCTCGTCCGAAATGCCACTGATTGCAGTAAGTATTTCATCAGAAGACATCCCTTCGTGGTTAAGCGTGATGCCAATAACGGATGTGTCTGAAAAGGTTTCGATAAGGTTTATTTCTGACGCTAATGTAGGCATTGGCATGCTAGGGAAATCGCTACGATGCGAGCGTTTTGGTGCATGTTGCAAAATAACGCCCGTTGGGCAACTGCCACGTAATATAAATGCACTTGTTGAAAACGCAGGGTGGCTTAGGGCTCCTTGTCCTTCAATGATGATGATGTCTGGGTGCTCCGTTTCGTACGCTTTGACAATCACTGACTCTAATTCACCAGCGCAGAATTGAGAAGGGACGGCATCGAGTGCCACGCAATAGGGCGCGCCTTGCATGATGCCTGTTTGCCCAGTGGCAATCATGACGACATTCAGCCCAGTTTGTCTTAATTCATTAGCCAATATTGTTGCGGTCGTGCGCTT
>NZ_JBNGCJ010000352.1:0-8706 GCF_049974785.1 Vibrio genomosp. F10 str. 9ZD137 | reverse complement strand
CGCTCTTCCGATCTCAGTCATTGCTGCACTACTTTTACTTTCCAGTCAGTACCCAGATAATCTATTAGAGCTTTCTGCCGCGGTTATGCTAGCGTGGGGGGCGACGTTCATTATCTTAATGTTCTATGGCTTCTTCCACCGAATCCTTGGTGAACGAGGGCTAAAAGCGATTGAGCGATTGATGGGGTTACTGCTGGTTATGATTTCAACTCAAATGTTCTTGAATGGAATCAAAGGTTACATGGCTGTCGCCGGATAACGCTCATTGGATCAATTGAATTTATGACAATAAAAAGCCGCTCATCAGTTGAAGCGGCTTTTTTGTTGGGCATGTGTTTCATCTTGAATTAGGTTGGCGCATGGAAGGCTTATGTCTTTCCAATAAAAACGGACTAAATCCATTAAAATTCAAGTTAATCAATATCAAGGCTGTGGGTTTTGGCTGTCAGGTAACATACGTTTATTGCGGATGTCGATTAACGCGCATACCCCAAAAACCAGGATTGATAACCTATCTCCCCAGCTTAAACTGAGTTGTTTTGAAAACGCCGCAGAGAAAATCACCGTTTGTAGAATATGAGTAAAAAAAAGAAAACCCATGATGATATGGAGCACTAAATTTAATGGGTAATGAAAGGGCACAAAGACATTGTATGCCAACACTCCCCATACCATTGCAATAACCGCCTTGGCGATGATGATTCCCCCATTCATAACGTACTCCTTTTCATTATTCTTTCGACTTATTCACGATTGATTGGCATGACCACTGGTTACCGCTCTAGTCTAGTAAACAGCCTGTAGCTGACTTGTCCTGTTGTCTTTTCTCTGTGGGTATGCCAATGCTCGGGTATCCCTTCCAAAGTCAGCTCTTTTTCTGTTTCAACATAAATGAGTGCGTCATCACTGAGCCAGTTATTCTGTTCAAGTAACACAATCGCTTCTGCTAATAGCCCTTTTCTGAACGGCGGATCAATGAAAACGATGTCAAACGGTGTTCCCGCTTGTTTCAAGTAGACCAAACTATCGCTGTTAACGACCTCAATGTTATCCGCTTTGAGCAGCTCTGCATTGGTTTTCAGCTGTTTGTATGCCTGATTGTTCAGTTCAATCAGCGTTACTGAGCCCGCTTGACGAGAGGCGGCTTCAAAACCTAGCCCACCCGATCCTGCGAAGAGATCGAGACACTTAGCTTGTGGCACATCTTGAGCAAGCCAATTAAAAACAGTTTCTTTTACTCTGTCTGTTGTTGGTCTTAGCCCTTCCAGGTCATGAACGGGTAATTTTCTTCCTCTCCATAGGCCTGTGATAATACGAACAAAGCCCCCGGAAGGCTTTTTTTGTGATGTGTTTTGCTGACGACGTCTTACCATAGATTTTTTGACCGCTAATTAAGTGTTACTATACACCGCTACTCTAAATATATCGTTAGGGTGTAATCTGAATTTTATAATGACAGAGTGTATCAATCTAATGAAAGATTTTTCACTGCTTTGTCATTTTCTTTTCTGTAGTAAGGATAATTCTACAGAAAAGTGTTGTTGTTAGTTTAGTAGATCTAGGATGTCCTCAGATGACGGAAAAAAAGAAACGCGGCTTACTCTCTTGGCTTGGCTTCGGTGATGAAGAGCAAACAAAAGATACACCAAAATCAGAACAGCAAGATGAGACTAGATCGGTACAAGAGTCCCCAGCTGAAGCAGACATAACAGCTGAAACCGAGATTGCTGTTGAATCTGATAGAGCAGGACCAGAAAATGCAGAACTTGTAGAGCAAAAGACTGAAGAGACATCGATACAAGACACGTCATTAAATGAAGTGCAAGATATTGAATTGGCAGTCGAGGTTGACCCTCCTGTCCTAGCAGAAGCAGAAGCAGAAGCAGAAGCAGAAGAAGTAAGAATAGAAGAACAAGAAAAACCGACAGAAAGCTTCTTCGCTCGTTTGAAGCGCAGCTTAAGCCGAACCAAAGCCAATATTGGCGCAGGTTTCTTCGGTTTATTCAAAGGCAAACAAATTGATGATGAGTTGTTCGAAGAGTTAGAAGAACAGCTTTTGATCGCCGATGTGGGTATGACAACGACGGTTAAAATCATTGATAGCTTAACGGAAAAGGCCTCTCGTCAGGATTTAAAAGACGGTGAAGCACTTTACGGGCTGCTTAAAGAAGAGATGTCAGAGATCTTATCAACGGTGGATAAACCATTAGAAGTCGATACGACCAAAACCCCTTACGTCATATTAATGGTCGGTGTGAATGGTGTCGGTAAAACAACGACGATAGGTAAGCTGGCTAAACAGTTCCAAAATGAAGGCAAGAAAGTCATGCTGGCTGCTGGGGATACGTTCCGTGCCGCCGCGGTTGAACAGTTGCAAGTTTGGGGTGAGCGTAACAACGTCCCTGTCATTGCTCAGCATACGGGTGCTGATAGTGCTTCTGTTATTTATGATGCGATTGAAGCGGCAAAAGCGCGTGGTGTTGATGTGGTTATCGCTGACACGGCTGGCCGTTTGCAAAACAAAGCGAACTTGATGGAAGAGCTGCGTAAAATTGTTCGTGTGATGAAAAAGATCGATGATTCCGCACCTCACGAAATTATGCTGACTCTTGACGCTGGTACGGGTCAAAATGCCATTAGCCAAGCGAAACTATTTAGCGATGTCGCGCCAGTCACAGGCATCACGTTAACTAAATTAGATGGTACGGCAAAAGGCGGGGTTATCTTTGCGATTGCCGATCAGTTCCAAATTCCAATTCGTTACATTGGCGTTGGCGAAGGTATCGATGATCTTCGTCCATTTAAAACCGAAGAATTTGTTGAAGCACTGTTTAGTCGAGAAGAGTAGTCGTTGTTTATTATCGTCATGGACTTCAGAAAGTAAGAGGAAGAGTAGGTGATCAGTTTTCAGCAAGTTAGCAAAGCGTATCGAGGCGGCCGTCAAGCTCTACAGAAAGTAGACTTTCACCTAAAAAGAGGTGAAATGGCCTTTTTGGGTGGGCATTCAGGTGCGGGAAAAAGTACCTTGCTGAAACTCATTTGTGCGATTGAACGACCAACAGATGGAAAAGTCAGTTTTAATGGTCACGATATCACTCGTATCCCAAATAAAGATATTCCTTTTTTACGCCGTAATATTGGCATTGTTTTCCAAGATCACCGGCTACTAATGGACAGAAGTGTGTTTGATAACGTAGCACTTCCTATGCGCATTGAATCGATCTCAGAGCACGACATTAAACGTCGAGTGAGTGCAGCATTAGATAAAACAGACCTTCTAGATAAAGCCCGTTGCTTACCTAGTCAACTGTCTGGTGGTGAGCAGCAGCGTGTTGGCATTGCGCGTGCTGTTGTGAATCGTCCTACTTTATTATTGGCCGATGAGCCCACCGGTAACCTCGATCCTGAATTATCGAATCGTGTTTTGAGATTATTGGAAGAGTTTAACCGAGCGGGTGTGACGATATTGCTGGCGACTCATGATATCGGTTTAGTGAATACTCGACCTCAATATCGGCATTTAGAGCTGAATCAAGGCTTTTTAAGTGAGGTCTCAGACTATGGGCGGTAATGTTCGCAATAAAAAATCGGCAAAAAAACGAGTCCAAAGCCCCTTTAAAACCATCGGCTTTTTCCAGTCTCATTTAAATCAAGCCAAGCGCTCGTTTGCTGAGTTGTGGGTACGCCCTCTTGGTAACCTGCTCACCTTGGCGGTCATTTCAATGGCACTGGCGATGCCTTCGTGTTTGTATCTGTTAGGCAAAAACATAGCAGCGGTAGCGGATACGGCGGTAAGCCCTTCCCAGATAAGCGCATACCTTGCTGAGCAGACACCCGAAGCTCGGATTATGGTGCTAAAAGATGAAATAGAAAGTCGTGATAATGTGGCGAAGGTCGATTACATCTCTTCCCAGCAGGGGCTTGATGATCTTAGCCAGTACGCTGGGTTTGAACAAGCGATAAGCCTATTGGATGACTATTCGCTGCCAAGTGTGTTGATTATTACCCCGAGTGAGGATGATAACGATCTCATTAAAGCTCTTGTTGGTAGCCTTAAAGCCCAACAAGAAATAACGGATATTCGACTTGATGAAGACTGGCTGGTTCGTTTGGATGCGATTCAGGCGCTCATCAGTGTTATTGTGATAGCGTTGTCATTACTTATGCTTTCTTCGGTTTTTCTGATCGTTGGCAATACATTGCGTTTCAATGTGTTGGCTAATAAAGATGAAATTCAAACGATGAAGTTAATTGGTGCAACCAACAGTTTTATTTTACGTCCGTATGTGTATTCGGGGATGTGGTTTGGCTTATTAGGGGCGTTATGCGCGTGGATTTTGACTGCGCTCATTACCATTTTACTTAATGGTACCGTTGAAGATTTGGCCATGCTGTATGATAGCCACTTTAGATTAATTGGACTTAGCTGGGACGAATCTCTATTGCTCATTATACTCGGTCTCATTCTGGGTTGCGCTGCAGCAAAAGTATCGGCACAGCGTCATTTAAAAGAAATTGAACCAGTTTAGGCGGCAAGTGTCGTAACCTAGGTAGAAATGAAAGTGTGTGCTATTTTGACTTGTAACACTTATTCGTTTGTGCATAATAATTATCCCCTGCTTGAAAGCTGTTCATCTTCGGTTCAAGTCAGTTGGGGTAAAACCATAATCCAGATCAGAGATTGATGAGGAATTGAATGACAACTAAAACGTATTCGATGGCAGTCGTATCGCAAGATAGCTTAGACAGTTATATTCGTTCAGCACACAGCTATCCAATGCTGACTGCGGAAGAAGAGCGCGAACTCGCTGAAAGATTACACTACAAAGGTGAACTTGAGGCCGCAAAAGGTCTTATATTGTCGCACCTGAGATTTGTTGTTCACGTTGCTCGTGGGTACTCCGGTTATGGCTTGCCAATGGCCGATCTTGTTCAAGAAGGCAATATTGGCTTGATGAAAGCCGTAAAACGTTTTAATCCTGAAGTGGGTGTTCGTCTCGTCTCTTTTGCCGTGCATTGGATTAAAGCTGAGATTCATGAGTACGTACTGCGTAACTGGCGTATTGTTAAGATTGCAACGACCAAAGCACAACGTAAATTGTTTTTCAATTTGCGTAAATCGAAAAAGCGTTTAGGTTGGTTTAATAACGGCGAAGTCGAAACGGTTGCTCGTGAGCTAGGTGTTGAGCCTTCAGAAGTACGAGAGATGGAATCCCGCCTGGCTGCACAAGATTCAACGTTTGAAATGCCAAATGATGATGATGAAAGTGGCCACTCTTATACTGCGCCTGTTCTCTATTTAGAAGACCAGTCCTCAGACCTAGCGGATAATGTTGAAGCCGACAATTGGGAGGCTCATACTAATAATCGACTAGGTTTAGCATTGGCGACTTTAGATGAACGTAGTCAGCATATTGTGCGTTCCCGTTGGTTAGACGACAACAAAACCACATTGCAAGAATTAGCGGAAGTGTACAGTGTTTCTGCCGAGCGAATTCGTCAGCTAGAAAAGAATGCGATGAAAAAGCTGAAAGCCGCAGTGGGTGAGTTTTAATTATCTAGATAAAACGAACAGCCAGTCAGACTATTGAATTAAAAAAAGCCGAGATCAAACGATCTCGGCTTTTTTGTATCTATGATCCCTAAATGAGCTTCACGCAAAGCATTGCCTGTGGGTAACTCTGTGCAAAGATTATTTAACACCTGTCAGAAAGCGGGGTAAACAAAGGCTTCATGAGTAAAAATCTGATGGGGATACTTTTCTATTTATTCACATATAAATAAAGATCAATACTATATATAGTGGATCGAAAGATCCAAAACCACGTTATCAACGCAATCCACAGACTTATGCACAATCTTGAACCTATTTGTACCGAGTGGATAACCATACAGCTTGTTGGTACTTATCAGGCTATGGATAGGTTACAATTACCCTTCATGAAACTAAGATAAAAAGGGTATCAAATTGGACGTATTTCAAACGATTAATATCGAACAAGCGCAAGCGTATTTAGAGCAATCAAGTGCCATTCTTGTTGATACTCGCGACAGCCAATCATTTGCTCAAGGGCATGTGGCTGGAGCATTCTCTTTAAGTAACGATACGATTGTTGAGTTTATGAATGAGGTTGAGTTCGAGCAACCGATCATGGTCATGTGCTACCACGGCATTAGCAGCCAGGGTGTTGCTCAGTACTTGGTTAACCAAGGCTTTACTGATGTGTATAGCATTGATGGTGGAATAGAAGCGTGGCGAAGAGCAGGTTTACCGACGACACAATAGAAGCCGCACCAGATTATGAATCAATGGCTGTATAAAGCCATGGCCATATTATTTGTGGCAACCTTGTGTGAGTGCAAAGTATTCTATAGGTGAAATGGTTAGATTATTCATTTTTTAGTAAGTGGTAGGTAGTCCATGGTCCGATTATTGACAATAAGTAACCCAAGAGCGGCTCAAGCTTTTATTGATTATCTGGCTTCAAGGCAAATAGAAGTTCGGATGATGCCGGAAGGGGAAGGCCAATTCGCATTGTGGTTGCTTGATGAACAACATCAGGTGGAAGTCGAAGCTGAACTTCAGCACTTTTTGAGTGATCCAACCGATAAGAAATATCAGGCCGCGTCTTGGACAATGGCAGAAACTCGCACCAGTGTATTCTCTTACAATACGCCCAGTTTTATTGGCATGATTAAGGCCAAAGCGGGTCCTGTGACCTTAATTGGGATGAGTGTCTGCATGGTGGTGTTTGTCCTACTCCAGTTTGGATTACAAAATCGTCTCTTTTCTTTGTTGCATTTCCCTGCTGAACCGAGTCAACAGATCCAGGTTTGGCGTTGGTTCACTCATGCCATTCTTCATTTTTCAGCCATGCACATTGTTTTTAATGTCTTGTGGTGGTGGCAACTTGGTGGGGATATTGAAAAGCGGTTAGGGTCACGTAAGTTGTTGCAGCTTTTTGCTGTGTCGGCCGCGCTTTCTGGCGTAGGGCAGTACTTTGTCGAGGGAGCAAACTTTGGCGGTCTGTCTGGTGTGGTTTATGCTCTGGTTGGGTATTTATGGGTGATCGGGACAAAAGTCCCTCAGCTTGGGTTAGGTATGCCTAAGCCGTTGATCGGTTTTATGCTGGTTTGGCTCGTTCTCGGATTTGTTCAGCCTTATATGGCGATTGCCAACACGGCGCACTTAGTGGGTTTACTGTCCGGTGTGCTTGTGGGGTTACTTGATGCGAGTAATAAGAAGTTCCGCAACATGCAGTAAGAGTTTAGTTTAGTTGTAAAAAGGCTTTCGCTATACGCGTAAGCCTTTTATTGGGATGGTTTTTATTGATACGGCTCTTGTTGATACCGTCTCTATTGATACAGGTATTTGGTGAATAAGAGATCAGCAATGATGGTTCGCCCTGTTTCTGGAAGTAAAATCGCATTCAGCTTCTCTACCAGCACTTTTCTTAAATCTTCTCTTCCGGCTAACGATTTTACTGTATCTTCAGATTGCTGTCCGAGTAACTCAATAACCGCATCGCGGATCAAAGGTTGGTGCAGCTCTACGATCGGTAGGTCTGCCGCACTGGCGACCATAATATCGATGCGCACTTGGATATAGCCAAGGTTTTTACCTTTGGTATAAAAATTAGTGGTGAGATCCGGCTCGAGTGTGAAATAAGCCAGCTGCGGTGCTTTTTCTTCTTCTGCATAACTTGGTAACGAAATGAGAAGAGTAAAAATAGTAAATATTTGGGCTAGGTAACGTTTAAGCATATTAATGACTTTTCTTTCTTATAATGATGATACTCGTAACAACAGAGTCTTGTTACAATAGAGTATCTATATGTAATGAAATGCATTTTGCATTTCTCGGTTGGTTTGACCAATCTTTGCCGCTTTATTCTACGATGTTAAAGCTAATAATTGAATACTAGTATGAATCTATCAACTTCGCTCTATCTATCTGCTTTACTTGAAGTAAATTGGCAGGATCCCACAGGTTTTGACTTTCCGTCTCAACAATCTCGAGATTGGTTGTTGGAACTCGGGTCATTGTCTCGCCTGCTCGAACGCCATTGTGACGACTTAAGTGTAGACTTATTGCACAACCGTATAGTGAAAGCTGAGCGATTAAATCAGCAAGAAATCGATCTTTTATCTTTAGATCCGTGCTTATTGCGTAAGGTGGTCCTAAAAGGGGATGGCGTACCTTGGGTTCTTGGCCGAACCTTGATACCGAGTACCTCGATTGCTAAGCAACAATATGACTTAACCGAGCAAGGTGAAATACCGCTTGGGTTGACCGTATTCAGTACTCATAATGTTCAACGAGACGCTTTACAAGTCGGGTGGGCTGATACTGAGCAGGGACGTTTTTTAGCTAGGCGCTCTCGATTATGGATGAACAATAAACCGATGTTGGTGGCGGAGTTATTTTTACCATCTTCTCCGGTTTATTTTGAAGAGAACAACAAATGAGTTCGGTAAATATTAAAGTAAGATCGTACTGGCAGCTAATGCGAATGGACCGACCGATAGGTTCATTGCTGTTGCTTTGGCCAACGCTATGGTCTTTGGTTGTTGCGGCTGAAGGCCTCCCTCGCTGGGATGTGGCTGTGGTGTTTACTTTAGGTGTGGTGCTCATGCGTTCTGCGGGATGTGTGATCAATGACTTTGCTGATCGCCATGTTGATGGTCATGTAGATCGGAAGAGCG
>NZ_JBNGCJ010000351.1:0-27422 GCF_049974785.1 Vibrio genomosp. F10 str. 9ZD137 | reverse complement strand
TCGGCTCTTCACCACGGAACATTTCTCGCGTCCCTAGATTTAAACGGAATTCACCAAACTCAACCAAGGATTCTTCTGAACTGGGTGCGCCCGGCGCTTCAATCGTTTGACGACGAAGAACCGCCTTAATGCGAGCCAGTAATTCACGCGGGTTAAACGGTTTAGGTAAATAATCGTCGGCACCCACTTCCAAACCCACGATACGATCGACTTCATCGCCCTTTGCCGTCAGCATTAGGATGGGTAGCGAGTTGTTTGCGTTTCTTAGACGGCGACAGATCGATAGGCCGTCTTCCCCTGGTAGCATTAAATCCAACACCATAAGGTGAAAATTTTCGCGTGTTAATAGGCGGTCCATTTGCTCACTATTGGCAACACTGCGGACTTGAAAACCTTGCTCCGATAAATATCGCTCAAGTAATGCACGTAAACGAGCATCGTCATCGACCACTAAAATTTTGAAATTTTCTTGCATGTAATGATTCCACCTATCAATAAGCTTGCACTCAAAAAGGAGTCGCAATTAGAAATGTAACACTGTTGCGTGCAATGTGGCGCAAAGAATTGTTAACGTTTATTACTTTTTTAGCTAATGTATTAAGCATCTTCAATAATCATACGTCAAAAATATGAAAACAAACCTAATTACCCGTGAAGGCTATGACCGATTAAGTAAAGAGCTTGACTTCCTTTGGCGTGAAGACAGACCGGAAGTCACCAAAAAAGTGACCTGGGCAGCGAGTCTCGGAGACCGCTCAGAGAACGCAGACTATCAGTACAACAAGAAGCGTTTACGCGAAATTGACCGCCGAGTTCGCTATTTAAGAAAGCGTCTAGAGCAGGTCAAAGTGGTCGATTACTCGGCTCAACAAGAAGGCAAAGTTTTCTTTGGCGCCTGGGTGGAGATTGAAAATGATGCGGGTGAAACCAAATCGTTTCGCATCGTTGGGCCTGATGAAATCTATGGCGGTGTCAAAAACTACGTCTCTATCGATTCACCAATGGCGCGAGCCTTATTAAAAAAGGAAGTCGACGATGAATTTAACGTGATGACACCAGACGGTGAAAAAGAGTGGTTCGTTAATTCTATTCGTTACCATCAAACCTAAAAAATCCCTGCTTGGTCACTCAGGCAGGGATTTTTCCTATCGGTTAACTCCGTCAGCACTGCAAGAAAAAACGCTTTAAGAAAGCAAACGCTCTAGGAAAGGAAAACAACCGCTCCAAGAAAACAGCAGATCTAAGAAACGAATCGTCCAGGTAAATGAGTGCTGAGCTCACACAACTGAGTACTACTTTTTAGCACTTGAGCCGTTATCGCCAGCGCTTTTCCCTAATAAATAATTTTCATCGCTGCTCACAACCGCACCATGCTTTAGAAAGTTCTTGCCCAAAATCATGCTGTATTCAAACCGCGAACGATCTTGAAGGTTCACGTTGATTGTTTTCTCAAGCTCGCCTAATTTAACGTTCATTTCAACCACAGGGCGAATATTTGGTTTTTCACCTTTTTTAGCTTTAATTCGCATCACATCAATCACGGGTTTAGTCAACTCTTGCTCATCACCTTGGCTATTTTGGTAAGTGAATGTCACCATATCATGGCCATCTTTTTTGAACTGTTTGATGTTTACTGCGTTCATCGAGCTAACATCGGCCCCTGTGTCCAGCTTCGCAGGAAACGTCATTCCTTCGACTTGGACCGTCTCGATATGGCCAGCTTTGAAAAGAGGCTCCGCTTGCAATAAGTGATCGGCACGAGTGTTAACAAACACACCATCCTTTGCCATTTTTTGCCCTAAGATAAAATAAGGTCGCTTTTCATCGCTATCGATCACATCAATCGCATACTCTTGCTCTCGCCCTTCACCTGCAATAAACAGTTGCCCAAGAACAGTAGGCCTGATGGTTTCACCCACTCGTAAATTCTTTTCAATCTTCTTCTTCACTTTTTGCTGCTCGCCATCAGCGTTGGTGAGAAAGTACTCCACATAATCGTCTTTGCCTTCCTCTGTCACTTCAAAACTCACCACCTTCAACAGCGGTGTTTTGACAGTAAATGAAGGTGTAGCATCCAGCTTAAAGCCATCGAGCACAATATGCTCTTGCGGAGACACCACCATAGGCTGTTTGGATTTTGCGATATCTAAAAAGCGTTTTGCGCCTTTGCCGAGCAGGTTCTCAGCACGGGTATCAATCATAAAGGATTCGCTAATGGTGCTCGTACCCACCCGAAGTTGAGAAGAACTGCCTGAGCGGTCTTTCAAATACACCAGCCAATATTGAGTCGTTTTGCTGTCCAATTGGACGGGTACATAAACCAATGGACGCTGATGACCACTTATGTTGAGCATACGTACCAGTGGTAACAACATCTCTTTTTGTTCACCATTACTGCCTACGATATCGAACGTCACTTGATCTCGTTTTTTATCGATATCGATATTTTTTGCATGCAAAATACTGTGGCTATTTTCGAGCGAAAAACTGACATTCAAAGGAACACCTTTGATAGCCACTTGCTCTTTTTTACCCACAACTTTCGCGTTTGGCTGTTCTTGCAGATAATCGTAACCCGCAAATACCCAGGCATGGTTAACCAAAAATGTTTTTCCGATCAAAACAGGAGCCGTAAAATTACTGCGGTCGGTTAGGTTCACATCGGTTTTCACTTCATGCCCGGCAATAGTCATGGGGATTTTGACGGTTGGGCGCAGTAACGGCGTGCTGCTGGTACGACTTCGGATCACACTGACGCGTTCTAAAGGCGCGTTAATAACGACTGCATCGCCAGTGTAAGGATGGTGCACAGTAAACGTAACCGTTACTTTAAACGGTGAAAACGTACTGCCGTCCCAATCGAAATAGTCGAGCGTTTTATCTTTCTCGACTTCTTTCACTAACGCCGCCATCAAGGCATCATCTTTAAGATCTTGGTACTCGGGATGCTCACTGGAGACATGAATATTCTCGGCGTGCATTGACGTTGTATCAGCACCCGTATCGATTTTCCCAACAAAAGGCACACCTGCCAGGATTTGTGAATCATTCAGGTATACATTTTCGGTACGACCTAAAACGACTTTACCCTCTAAATCATAAGCAGGGCTTTGAGTAGTAAAGGGAATATCAACAGCCAAAGACGGCAGTGAAAATAAGAAAGTGCTGAGTATTACTAAGACTGAAGACATTTTTTTCATTGTTGATTTCCGTAATTCTGAGAAAAGCCCGTTGTTTATTCTTGGCTAATTTTGAACTCGTGAAAGTGGATAAGTTCGAGTTGCTGTCTCTTTATGACATAACCTTAACCAAAATAGACCAAAAAACCTTCATTACTGTGATTTTTTGACAGCTTAATTGCAAAAATATTGGAAAATCCTTTCGATACCCCAATATTGAAATACTATCGAGCGGTGCTGAGACATGCGTATCAAGCCATGCATGTGCATTAATCAAAATTTAGACCAGAAGAGAACTCTCCGATGAGCCAAGCTATCTGCCATGCTATTGCCCGCGAATTGAACGTTCGCCCAGAACAAGTTATTGCCGCTGTAACCCTCATTGATGACGGGAATACGGTTCCTTTTATTGCGCGTTATCGAAAAGAGGTGACAGGGGGGCTAGATGATACTCAATTGCGAAATTTAGACAGCCGATTGTCCTATTTAAGAGAGCTCAACGATCGACGTGACACCATCCTAAAATCGATCAGTGACCAAGGGAAACTTTCCCCTGAATTAGAAAAAGAGATCAACCAAGCTGAGAGTAAAACCCGATTAGAAGATCTCTATTTGCCTTACAAACCCAAGCGTCGCACCAAAGGGCAAATTGCCATTGAAGCGGGATTGGAACCACTCGCCGATACCTTATGGACAACTCCGCAAACTGAACCAGAAACCGAAGCAGCCAAATACATCAAGCCCGATAATGGCATCAACGACACCAAAGCCGCACTGGATGGCGCTCGTGCTATTATCATGGAGCGCATTGCCGAAGACGCCAATCTACTCGAAAAAATTCGCCAATACCTGACCCGTAATGCCGAACTGGTGTCACGGGTTGTTGAGGGTAAAGAGCAACAGGGTGAGAAGTTTAAAGACTATTTTGAACACAATGAGCGACTCAGTAAAGTGCCTTCCCACCGTGCTCTGGCTATGCTTCGTGGTCGTAATGAAGGGTTTTTATCTCTGGCTATGAATGCCGATCCTAATCAAGAAGAAGGTGTCCGACAGTCTTACTGTGAAAGCATCATTAGTGATCACTATGGCATCAGCCTGAGCAGTGCACCTGCCGATGCATGGCGTAAACAAGTTATTAGCTGGGCCTGGCGCATTAAAGTATCAATGCACATGGAAACCGAACTGATGGGTGCGCTAAAAGAACGCTCAGAAGTTGAAGCGATTGAAGTGTTTGCCACCAACTTAAAAGATTTATTAATGGCCGCACCCGCAGGGCCAAAAGCAACCTTAGGCTTAGATCCAGGCCTGCGTACCGGCTCGAAAATTGCGATTGTGGATGCCACAGGTAAGGTACTCGCCACTGACACCATCTACCCTCACCCACCACAAAAGCAATATGACCAATCCGCTCACACCGTCGAACAACTGGTTAAAAAGTACCATGTGGACTTGATTGCCATTGGCAACGGCACCGCTTCTCGTGAGACCGATACCTTCGTGGCCGATGTCATTAAACGCGGCAACTTGAAAGTGCAAAAAATCACGGTCAGTGAAGCGGGAGCCTCGGTTTATTCTGCCTCAGAGCTTGCTGCCAATGAATTCCCGAATATGGATGTGTCGCTCCGTGGCGCAGTTTCTATCGCACGTCGCTTACAGGATCCACTCGCCGAGCTGGTAAAAATCGATCCCAAATCGATTGGTGTGGGCCAATATCAACACGATGTCAGCCAATCGATGCTGGCGAAGCGCCTTGATGCAGTTGTCGAAGACTGTGTGAATGCGGTTGGGGTTGATGTGAATACGGCTTCGGCTGCGCTGCTGACTCGCGTTGCCGGGCTAAGTACGACCATTGCACAAAACATTGTTGACTATCGCGATACCAATGGTCGATTTGATGCGCGAACCACATTAAAAAAAGTGGCTCGTCTTGGGCCAAAAGCCTTTGAGCAGTGTGCCGGATTCTTGCGAATTATGGATGGTAAAAACCCTCTCGATGCCTCAGCGGTTCACCCAGAAGCCTACCCCGTGGTGAAAGCGATCTCAGATAAAAATAGCACCGCGATTAAAGCCTTGATTGGTAATAGTGACTTTTTAGGCCAGTTGCGAGCGGCAGATTACACCAGTGATAGCTTTGGTGTGCCGACCATTACTGACATTATCAAAGAGCTAGATAAACCGGGTCGAGACCCTCGCCCTGAGTTTAAAACCGCCAGCTTTGCAGACGGCGTAACAAAAGTCTCTGACCTAGAAATCGGCATGGTGCTTGAAGGTGTGGTTTCTAACGTGGCGAACTTTGGTGCGTTTGTCGATATTGGCGTGCATCAAGATGGTTTGGTGCACATCTCAGCGCTGACTGACCGCTTTATTGCCGACCCTAGAGACGTAGTAAAAGCCGGTGATATCGTTAAAGTCAAAGTGATGGAAGTGGATGAGCAGCGCAAACGTATCGCTCTGTCCATGCGTTTAAGTGACGAGCCGGGGCAAGATAACCGTCCCCAGAGAACATCTGGGCAAAAACAAAACGTTCACAGTAATAGTGTTCGAAAGAGTAATGACCGCAACGGCCAACGTTCTCACCAGGGGAATGATACATCGTCTGGCGCAATGGGAGGCGCATTTGCAGCAGCCTTCGCCAAAGCGAAAAAATAAAGTGACGGTTCTGAACTGACGGTGAGTCAATAACAGTAGTTCAATCAGAAAAAAGCGGACAGATAACAGCCGAAAGATAAAAAAATACCCACATTATTGTGGGTATTTTTATTCATAGCGATAAACACCTTAGTGCTGATGTTTACAACACCGCTATAACCTCAGATGGCACGTTTGGGGCCACGGCATGACCATAATGATATTTTATTACCGTTCGCCGTTTTTCCATTCGTCCCTCAGTTATCGCTGCATCAATAATGCGCTTAGGTAACCGAAACCGCATTGCATAGCCTTTGCCTTGCTTTTTGCTGTAAGTATCTAAAGCCAATAGCCTAAAAAGATGCTCTAACACACTTTTGGGCTCTTCGGTCTGCGGCTCAGCAATAGCGCCATCAGCGTCCATCTCGTAATCTGGATGCTCTGACGGATCCCATGAGGATCGCCTTCGCCGTTTGTCGTCAGCCTTTAACTTACGCTCTGCGTTTGACTTGACTAGCTCTGCGGTTGGTACAACAGGCTCACGAATTCTATTGTCTCTCGCTGCTTGTTCCGTTTGCACATTAACCGATGGGGCGATAAGCGGCACACTAACGTTAGTCGGTGACACAATCATAGCCGAAACCTCCTTGGCATCGCCCAACCCGATAATGCTGTTCGTATTGTTAGCTATATTGGGTTAATAAACTTATCGGCTAAACTGGTCAAAAATTTAGCAATTAATGTCAATTTTTTATCTAACCGACGATTATTTTCCGCCAAAAGCGACAATTTGATGACAGAAGGATTCCAGCTCGGTCATAAATGGGGCATGCGATGACTGACTAAAAATGTATTGTTCCGTATGCGGAGCGGTTGCCTGTACATCAGTGGCGACTTTGATCGGCACTAACCCGTCGAGGCGACCGTACATTCTCAGCATCGGCACCGAAACAGTCGCTAAATCTTGTCGAAAATCTTCATTCGCCAACATCTTCAAACCCGCCAGTAGCGATTCAGGATTCGGGGATGGCCGAGATAACACCGCTTTTTTGAGCTGCTTTACATCCAATCTTGCTGAAGGACTGCCCATAGCTTGCAGTGCCATAAAGCGCTCAATCGTGGTTTGAAAGTCATCCACTAATTGATCAGTGAAAGCATCAAGAACCTGAGGTTGAATTCCGCGCCAAGGTCTTTCTGCAGCAAACTTGGGCGAACTAGCGACGGTGATGAGCCTGGTGACGCGATCACTATGAGCCAGAGCCATATGCGTAGCGACTAAGCCCCCTAAAGACCAACCAAGCCAAATAGCGTGCTTCGGAGCCTGTGGCAGTAAACATTGTGCAATCTCTTCTAGGGTGGCGGCGTGCAAGTGCGCGCTGTGCCCATAACCCGGAAGATCCACGACGTGCACTCGATAGTGCTGGCTGAGTACCTGAACCGTTTGATCCCAAACGGCCCCATTCATCCCCCAACCGTGGACTAAGACCAAATCCTCACCGTTACCGCTCACTTGCCAGTGCAGAGCTTTATCCATGATCGCATTTTCTCCTACTAAAAACAGTCTCACCACCCGCTCGGTTACACTCATGATGAAGGCATGTTTTATCAAAATTTGGCACTTATGTTATCCGATTGGCTACAAAAAACCATGCGCATGCATCTCGGCTGTTATTGTGACCTTTGCCAACTGCCCATCCATACTCCATTGCCTCTAAAAACACCGGATAGAGAGCACGCCAAAAGAAAAGAGACAACGCGTCAAAGGATCGGAAGAAATGATATCGAGTGGGAAAGTATCTGGTGCGATAGCTGCAAGGAACACTTTGCGCCAACCACACGCTGTTCACGGTGTGGGCTTACGACGCTCACTCAAACCGACCAATGCGGCCAGTGCTTAGCGCATCCTCCTCTTTGGTCAAAGCTGTACTGCGTAGGTGACTACAAACTTCCCTTATCGAGTTATGTTCACCGCTTCAAATATCAGCAACAGTTTTGGCATGCCAAACCATTAGCTGCGCTATTAAGCGAACGTATTGATGCAACGCCAGACCTAATAGCGAGCGTTCCACTCCATTGGCAGCGGCAGTTAATGCGAGGGTTTAATCAAAGTGACCTGCTTGCCAAACAGCTAGGCAAACGACTCGATATAGAGATTGAACCGAACCTCTTTTCTCGAGTGAAAAGCACACCTCAGCAGAAAGGTCTCAATAAAAAACAGCGACAACAAAACCTGAGGAATGCTTTTCGTCTGAATGCCTCTCCACAACAGAAACACATTGCGATTTTTGACGATGTGGTCACGACAGGCAGTACAATCCATCATTTATGTCAATTATTGCTTGATGCTGGCGTCGAAACCATTGATATTTATTGTATCTGCCGCACTCCTGAAACAGATAACTCAATATAAAGCGATGAGATTTTGTTTTTAGGTCTAGAAATTAGATTTATCAGGAGTAGAATGGCGTTATAATAGCCTACAAAATTACTCAGGTATTCGTCGTGTCAAACACTATTACTATTACAGAAACAGCGCAAACTCACTTCGGTGGCTTACTTAGCCAACAACCTGAAGGGACTAACATTCGCGTATTTGTTGTTAACCCTGGTACTCAAAATGCAGAGTGTGGCGTCTCTTACTGCCCGCCAGAAGCGGTTGAAGCAACAGACACCGAACTTAAATTTGAACATTTCTCAGCTTATATTGACGAGCTTAGCCTGCCATTTTTAGAAGATGCAGAAGTGGATTTCGTTACCGATAAGATGGGTTCACAGTTAACACTCAAAGCACCAAACGCCAAAATGCGCAAGGTTGCTGATGACGCCTCATTGATTGAGCGTGTTGAATACGCGATTCAAACCCAGGTTAACCCTCAGCTTGCTGGGCATGGTGGTCACGTAAGTTTGGTTGAAATTACCGAAGACGGCACTGCTATTGTTGCCTTTGGCGGCGGTTGTAATGGTTGTTCTATGGTTGATGTCACGCTAAAAGAAGGCATCGAAAAAGAGCTTCTTCAGCAATTTGAAGGCGAACTAACGGCTGTGCGTGATGCCACAGAGCATGACCGTGGTGAGCACTCTTACTACTAAGCCTTAAATACGCTCAGTAAGCCGATGTCACGACGTCGGCTTTTTCTTATTTTCAATAATTTGATCGACCTCTAACGGATAGATTTTGAACTTGGAGAGTCATTTTATATAGTAACGTCAACCCAGCACGTATGCGCTTTATACCTAACAAACGGAATAAGCATTATGACAAAATTGAGCCCACCTACCATTCTCTCTATTCGTTCTATTGCTCAATCTAAGCTATTCACCATCGAGTCTCTTGACTTGCGCTTTAGCAATGGTGTTTTGCGCACCTATGAGCGAATGAAGCCCAGTGGTCGTCATGCCGTCATGATGGTGCCCGTGACCGAACAAGGTGACTTACTGTTAGTACGCGAATACGCAGCGGGGACAGAGCGATATGAGCTTGGCTTTCCAAAAGGGCTGATTGACCTGGGTGAGTCGGCAACTGACGCCGCGAACCGAGAGTTAAAAGAAGAAATCGGCTTTGGTGCAAACACGCTAACTCCGCTGAAACAGGTCGTCCTGGCTCCTTCTTATTTTTCTAGTCAAATGACCCTATTTATTGCACAGGATCTATACTCAGAGAAACTAGAAGGTGATGAGCCAGAGCCATTAGAAGTGGTGCGCTGGCCATTAGCTCAAGCTGAAGAGCTGGTCACTCACTTGGATTTTTGTGAAGCCCGCAGTATCACAGCCCTATTACTTGCTCTAAAGCATTTAGAAAAATAACAATAACAAAGTCTTAGGAATTATTATGTCTACTGATAAAGACTTATCTCACCTGATACCTTCCGTGGTTGAAGTGGCTCGTTCTGCAGGGCAACTTATCCTCGACATCTATGAAACAAAACAATATGAAGCCTATGTTAAAAGTGATGAAACGCCAGTCACAAGCGCGGATATTGCCGCACATAAGCTCATCGTCAATCAACTATCGGCGCTTACGCCTGATATCCCTGTTCTCTCTGAAGAAGCCGCGGACATTAGCTTAGAGAAGCGCGAGAAGTGGAGCCGCTATTGGTTAGTAGACCCACTCGACGGCACGCAAGAGTTCATTGCTCGCAGTGGAGACTTCGCAACCATCATCGCCTTGATCGACAATAATCAACCGATCATGGGAGTGGTTTACGCGCCAGTTTCTGGTGTGACGTATTACGCTTATAAAGGTAAAGGGGCTTGGAAGGTTCCCGATCTGTGTGAAAAAGTTGAAATTGAAAGCCATAAACACGAACAAGGCCAAAAGCAATCCATCGGCATGGCGATCAGTCGACGTCAGAACATCAACAGCATTACCGCTCGCCTGAGCAGCGCATGGAACTACGACCTTGTGCCACTCGGCTCAGCCGCGCTAAAAGCTTGTTTGGTCGCGGAAGGTGCCGTGGATTGTTATTTAAGAATCGGTCCAACGGGCGAATGGGATACAGCGGCCACTCAATGTATCGTCGAAGAAGCGGGCGGGCGCATTTTAAGCACCCAGTTAGCCCCTCTCTCATACAACCAAAGAGAAACGCTTGAAAACCCGAATTTCTTGGTGCTTGGGGATGAATCCCTGCCTTGGGATGAAATTTTGAAAGTGAAAGACTGAGCATCATAAAAAAGCGAGCCTAGTTAAGCTCGCTTTTTTCATTTTCTGTTTTCTGTTTCGTTCGACGATTAATCGCTATAACTGAACGCTATAAGTAAACGTTATAAATAAACGCTATAAACGGCCATTGAAATCCAATGAATAATGCCCTTTGCTGTCTGGGTTACCCAGCCATTGCAACTGGCTCGATAAACTCGTCGGAAAATTAGCTTCTGGTTTAAACCAACCCTTAGCGCTGTATGTCAGCTGACCACGGGTTGCTGCGTCTAATTGCCCTTCAAACTCCGCGCTGACTTGCTCACTTTCCTGCTTCGCATTAATCGAGACGACGTTATCTTGGCAATCAATGTTCGCCACAACAGGGCCGAGCGCCAGTGCAGCTAACGGTGTTGTGGCGTTATTACCACTCCAAACCACGGTTCCTGTTCCGCTCTGACAATACGGCATCGCATGCTCAAGTTCGATAATGGAAACCTCGAGTTGGCCTTCAAGATCCACTGGCAGTGGCAAAGACAGCTGATCAATAGCGAACTGAGCCGGAACAGAAGCAATCACATCTTTGGCATAGGCGCCAGAAAAGCCATAACCAACGACGCCTCGCCCTCTCAGTCCTATCTCGCTTCCTTGCCCAAAACGAGTGGTCACTTGAACTTTACCCATCAGCAGTTGGGCGGCATTGACTGTCCAGTTGATTCGGCCCAGAGAAGTCCCCTGCCAACTGACACGCTCCGCGCTGCCTTTCCATACTGAGCCTTGCGTCCCCTGCACCACCAAACCTTGCGGCAAAGACACCGCTTGCAAAACGTATTGAGCTGGCATATGGACAATCAGGCTCACGATAAGCGTGGCAATCAAAAGCAACGAAATCAGAATGATACGCTTCATTATTCACCTCGCTTAAACTGCAAACGCTTGACATCGACCATACCATCCTGATCGGTGCGTGCTACATCGAAATGTTCAACATCAACACCTTGTTGCTCTTTCAGGTAGGTAATCCAACCTATTAACTGATTAAACTCTATAGGCTGTACCCAAACTTGAAACATGTCATCTCTCGGCTGGATACGAATAAGTTCCACTTTAAACCGACTCGCCGAAGAAGAAATCACCTGATTAAGGGGCTCGGATGTCGTCACTAACCCACTTTGTGCTCGTAATTGAGTAATTTCATCCGCTTTATTTTTCACCCAGTTAAGCAGTTGCTGTTCACTGTTAACCTTATTTTGCGCTTGTAAGCTTCGTTGCTGTATTGGCTCAAGAATCCCCCAGTACCCAATCCCGACGACTAACAATCCCATACAGATCATCATTAGACGTTGTTCTCGAACACTGATGCCTTGCCACCAAAGCCTAAAAGACGTGACCAGTTTACTCATCATCAATCTCACTATCTCTTCAACACAAAGCTACCGTTAACCGACTCACCCGAGCGGCTTAACTGACCTTGTTCTACTTCAAAATGCTCAGCAAACTTAATTCTCACTTGTTCAAAGCTTTGAAAATCTTTACTTTTTGCTTGAATTCTAACTTCATCTCGATTGCCATCGTAACGAATACTCAGCAGCGTCATTGAATTATTGGCTTTCAATGAATCTGGAATTTGATTCAGCCAATCCAGTATTGGAGAGCCGCCACCACCACCGGATAAACGAGTCGCTTCATCGTTCATCTGGCGTTTTAAATAGCTCACCGTCGGGATACGGGTTTTTCCGGGTAACGCCTCACGGAATATACGTTCGCTTTCGGCCCGATAAGCTTCGGCTTTGGCTTCATCCTGAGAAATTTGCAAACCGTACTGACCCACAAATACCGCGCCAATAACCGCAGCAGCGACGGCAGTTTTTTTCCATATAGACCAGTACTTTAACAAGGATGAATTAGGCTTAAATTCCCCGGTCAATAACGTGACTTTCGAGCCAAGTGCGCCTTCGGTAAGCAGCTGCATAATCAGTGGCGCATCGACACTTTGCCACGATTGCTCACTATCCAACTCTAGTGTCGGCAAAGGACTGTAAGAGGTTAACGGTAAGTACTCTTGCCCCTCTTTTACCCAGTCAGATGTCGTTAAGGTTTCAAGCCAAGGTGAAGGTAAACTCAACCCTAAACTGTCGCCTTTTCGCACTAACCAATGTTGACCAATATTCGCCGCAGTAAGCTCACCAGATTTCGGTAATGCGAGTACATCTGGCAGCACTTTACTGATGTTTATCCCTGCGTCTTGAAGCTCGTCCAAACACGCTTTTAACCAACGTTTATCGACGGCAGCAATACAGGCTTTCTTCGCTTGCTTGCTTAATACGGTAAAATGAAGCTCATCAACATCTTGGGCAATCTCATCTTCCAATAAGTAAGGAAGCATGGATTCCAATTGACGCGATGATCCTGCTGGCGTATCTACTTCTGCTAGAACGATATCATCGCTCGATAGCAACACGATTCCTTGTCTTTGCTCTGCATATCCAGATAGTTCACCCAGCTCTTCCCATCCATTGAGTTCACCGCTGGCAATGATCTCACTTTGTGTTGTTGACCATACTAGCCACTGAATCTGTGCGTTTTTATCACTACTCAGTCGAACTGTCAGAAACTCGCTCACTGAACCCTCCAAAGCGACGGCGAATGACCGTTGCTGTTTCTCGATTATCACTAAATAATAGACTTCGAATGCGTACTCGAGAGTCATTCACTAATACTTCTGCATCCGATTCAAAATAGGCACTATCCACACTCAGATAGGCTTGAGCTTCCTTGCGAACACTTTCTTCAATTACGCTAACGCTGCTTTCTGCTATAAAATCCTCAACCGATGCCCAGCCATCAAAGGGCCTAGACTCAATTAATGAAATCGCATCTTGTTGACTCAAGTGAGGCTGAAACATCGCCACCAATAACGCCGATTGATCAGCATTGATGGTGTTGACATTCAGACGCCAATCATCACTTGGCAAGGCACAAATATAGGGCGCTATTTTTTGCATCACATCCCCAGAAACCTGCTGAATTGCTCTCAGTTCACTGGGATCTGCAATAAAACCGTTAGCCGCCATATACGCGGGTGACAGTGATTCATAATAGCTGTCACCCACACCCTGTGATGACTGTACCGAGGACTCTTGATTGATAAATTCCCATGTAGAATCCGCAATCACTTCCGCTTGGTAATTGTCCACATCCACTTCTTCCAGCAAGGTTTGCCAAAACCGGATTAAATACGGTTTTTCTAGTTGAGAAGACGACTGTGTTACCCGAGAAAAAACATTGAGATTAAAACACGCTTGTTTATCCACCATTCGGCCACTCAATGTCCCGAAATCTAACGGGTAGGTTTGTTCTTCTAATGCCCAAGGCTGAGACAAATTGATCGTATCGCTGTCTTGGAAACTCTGTTCTATCACTGTTTTTGCTAAACTTTCTACGCCAATGCTATACCAATAGGCTTGCTGGTAACTGACTTGGTTGCTTCCCCGTTTATATTGTGTGAATAAACGGCTCGACATGGTGGCAGCGAGCGACACCATCACAGCCAGCAACATGAGAACGATGATCAGCGCAACACCTCGCTGTTTATTATTCGCTTGGTTCATCGCTGCCCTCCTCATCGCTAGAGGCGTCATCATCAGAAGAGTCGCTCTTAAAGGAGTCTCGATCTTCTTGGTCGTCTTCACTGAGCACTATCTCTCCACTCGCGACAAGGTAAACGCGCTCTATTTTTGCGTAATCAGTCAGCTCCAACTCTAGGGCCACGGCTTCTGGCAGTGTTTGAGCCGCTTCCCACTTATCGCTCCAAGTGCCTTTTGAGTAGAATCGCATAGAGAACGATTCGACATCCGTCAGAATAGGGGTAATGATGGGTTGCTGACCTGCTGGTGTATCAGGGTAACGCCACCATACTCGCTCTAATGTTGTCTCTTTGATTCGATAGCCAACTTTAAGAGTTTCGCCGCGTGGAAACTGTTGTTGTGGGTTATGCCAACCGAGTCGAGTAAATAGCACACCTTTGCCGTCTGATTCTAAAAGATAGTCTTTCCATTGCAGTAGTTGAACTTCACTCAACTCACCACCCGCTTCGCCATTGGTACGAAATTGTCGCGTGGCCATTTGTCTAAAATCACTGTCCATGACCACAAGGCTGCGTTGCAGCTCTTTCAGGCGATCACCACGTTCTAGAGATATCGCATTGCTCATGCGGACCTGATCCACCACTTGGTAAGCACTCACGCTTAACGCGGCAAAAATAGCCATGGCAATCAGTACCTCTAATAAGGTAAACCCTTGTTGAGCCTTGCGGGCTATCTGTGTACTACGAGACACATTCTGTTTACTGCAAGACACATTGCTACGAAACCTATTCCTGCGTGACATTTTGTTAAGTGACATAGCTTTACTGCGAAACATAACTTTACTGAGAAACATAGCTTCGTACCGTTATAATCGCATCATCCTGCTTTGACAAAGAGGCGCTCACATCAAACGCTTTTAGTAAATCCCCAGCCGTCTCGACGGGGGTGACGCTCCAATACCAGGTTTGCCCTGCCATTTCTTCCGTCCCTTGCTTGGCTTTTAACCCTGATGCATCAAGCATCACCATCGCCATTTGATTATCCACGACCATCGCAGCAAACGTTTTTTCTTCCAAATGCGCAATCGTATTCATGTGCTGACCCACAGAACGAATCACTGAAATAGCCGCTGTGGCAAAAATAGCCAATGCTATTAACACTTCGAGTAACGTCATACCGCGTACCGAATGCGACCCAGTATGAGCCCCAAAAGAACGGCGAGATCTTGTCGGCCGTTGCCGAACTGTCATGCTATTTCTCACTATGTTATGACTAACAATATTCTTGCTCACATGACTCTTACTCATCGTGCTACTGTTCATCCTGCTCTCCCGGAGACATTAATAGGATTTGGCCATTCTCTTTAATGACCACTTGCCAACCATCCTGTTTAGCGTCTTTATTTTGAGGGTATAGAGCAATGGATACCGGAGTCACTTCCCCACTTGAAAATAGAAATATCTGGGGTGGAAGTGGTTTGTTATCCGCTTCTAGATCAGCAAACATTTCTTCATCAAACAATGACCCGGGTTGAAAGAGACGATCTTTGTCATTCCAAGCATCGCCCCCTAACGTCATTTCAATCGACACTCCTTCTTCCGTGAGTTCAGTCTCTTCCGGGATAGTATCGAGCGTAACCGGCTTCCATTGCCCATTTTCAATGCCCATCCAAATATAGCGAGAGCGCGTCTCATCGACACGAAGGCCAAAATCTTTGCCACTCAGTATCGCCTCATCATTGATTAATTGAAGGCGTTGAAATAAGGCTTGAGCCTGCTGCTTCGCATTATCTTGGCTATTGTCAGGTAAGGCTGAAAGTGTTGTCACCACACCCATAGAGATCACCACTAGAACCAATAATATCTCTAGCAAGGTAAAACCTTGTTGTTTGTATTTCATCATGCGGTGGCAACTCTTTTCGCGGTGTACAGTATGGGTGGTTGTTTGGGGAGCGAAGAGATAGCGACCGTTTTTCGCGGAGCTATCTCATTAAGCTCATTAGGCTTTATTGGAAATCTTGGATGTTCCAGTTACCAATATCAGCGTTGACGCCTTCACCACCTTCTTGCCCATCAGCTCCCAGTGTGAAAATATCCATCACGCCATGTTCACCCGGATTTAGGTATTGGTACTCATTGCCCCAAGGATCAACCGGCAATCGAGTCACATAGCCATTTTCTGGGTAATTACGCGGCTCAGGGTTGCTAGGTTTCGTCACCAGGGCCTCTAGCCCTTGATCGGTGGTTGGAAAAGAGTGGTGATTCAGTCGATATTTCATCAGTTCACTTTCCAGTGACGCGATATCAATCACCGCTTTTTTCTGATCCGCTTGGTCTTTACTTCCGATAAGGTTCGGAACAACAAAGCTGGCAAGTAAGCCTAAAATCACGACCACAACCATGACTTCTAAAAGAGTAAAGCCTGACTGTTTGTTCATTTTATGTTTCATTTTTTCTCCAAAATCAATTGACGCAAAAGAGAGTTGTTAGCTCATCAGATTATTCATTTCTAAAATTGGCATTAAGGTTGCCATCACGATAAACAACACTAAACCCGCCATTAAAGCGATAAGCATTGGGGTAAAAATGCCAAGAGCAATATTTACGGTTGATTCAAACTGAGTATCTTGGTTATCAGCGGCGCGAGTCAGCATGCTTTCAAGCTCACCACTTTGTTCACCACTGGCAATCATATGCAGCATCATCGGTGGAAAAAGCTTGGTTTGGTCAAGGGCCTTTCTTAAGCTGGTTCCTTCTCGAACATTCTCTGACGCCGCGATGACTTGCTGCTTTATATACTGATTCGACATCACATCCACAGCCACTTTCATCCCGTCTAAAATAGGAATGGCGCTCGATGTACAAATCGAGAGAGTACGAGCGAATCGCGCCGTATTCAGCCCTTTAATGATCTTGCCGACCAAGGGCACTGACAACAGGGTTTTATCCCAAGACAATCGAATATTGGGCTTAGTCAGCAACCACTTAACCAAAACTACAATGCTAATGACAGCAATGAGTAGCACGATCCCCCACTGCTGAACAAAGTCACTGGACGCTAGCAATATCCGAGTCGACTGAGGTAACTCTTGCGCCATTTGTACAAACTGATCGATGATTTTAGGCACCACCGCAGCCAACAAAAACGCGACAATACTGACTGCAAAGACCACCAACACGATCGGATAAATCATCGCTTGCAGTAGTTTAGATCGCATCTTCTCGCGATTTTCAGCATAGTCAGCTAAACGCTCTAGCACTGAATCTAGATGACCGGATTTTTCCCCTGCCGCCACCATGGAGCGAAATAGATCGTCAAATACGTGAGAGTAATCCGACAGGCTATCAGACAGCGTGTAACCTTCGGTCACCTTAGCGCGTATTGCAGCAAGCATGTTACGAATACGCGGCTTTTCTGATTGCTCTGAAACGGCTTTTAAACACTCTTCAAGCGGCATACCTGACTGCACAAGGGTAGATAGCTGTCGAGTAATCAAGGCCAGATCCGGCGTACTTAAACCTCGCTTGAAGCTTAAGCCACCTTGATCAGACTGAGCGTTACTTTTCGCACGCGTCTCTGTGACTTCAATCGGCACAAGACCTTGTTCTTTTAAACGAGAGCGTACCTGACGAGCACTGTCTCCATCGATAACGCCTTTTTTTTGTCGGCCTTTATCATTGAGCGCTTTATATTCAAATGAAGCCATTAGGTTTCCTTAGTGACTCGCATAACTTCTTCAATAGAGGTGACACCTTGACGAACTTTCAATAATCCATCACTTCGAATGCTTGGTGTTTGTTGGCGCACCGACTTCTCGATGGCTTGTTCACCCGCTTCACTATGGATAAGCGCCTGAACATCTTCATCCACGATTAAGAGTTCATGAATACCCGTACGACCTCGATAACCTTTGTAATTACAGGCTTCACAACCGCACGGTTTATACAGAGTCAATTCGTCATCTGGAACCACATCAAACAGAGCTTTTTGCTCAGGTGATGCTTGATAAGGCTGTTTACATCCACTACACAGGGTACGAACCAATCGCTGCGCTAATACACCAAGTAGCGAAGATGAAATTAGAAACGGTTCTATTCCCATATCGCGAAGACGGGTGATCGCACCGACAGCCGTATTGGTGTGCAAGGTCGACATCACCAGGTGACCGGTTAATGAGGCTTGAACACCGATTTGGGCGGTTTCTAAGTCACGAATTTCACCAACCATAACCACATCGGGATCTTGACGCAAAATAGCGCGAAGCCCTCGAGCAAAGGTCATATCCACCTTCGGGTTAACCTGCGTTTGACCGATACCATCGATATCAAATTCAATCGGGTCTTCCACTGTTAAGATGTTTCTTTCGTTACTGTTTAGCTCTTGCAAGCCCGCATACAAGGTGGTCGACTTACCCGAACCTGTCGGCCCTGTGACCAGAATAATGCCATGTGGGCGCTCGATTAACTTGCTGAAACTATCGTGGTTAGGTTTGGTCATTCCCAAACTGTGCAAATCCAATCGGGTTGCATTTTTATCCAACAGACGCATAACCACACGTTCACCATGAGATGACGGCATGGTCGAGACACGAACATCAACCGCTCGGCCACCAATGCGCAGTGAAATACGACCATCTTGAGGAACGCGTTTTTCCGCAATATCGAGCTTAGCCATGACTTTCACACGCGACACAAGCAAAGGTGCCAGCTTACGACTTGGGGCTAGAACGTCACGCAGCACCCCATCCACTCGGAAACGAATAGACAGCGATTTCTCAAACGTTTCAATGTGGATATCAGAAGCGCCTTCTTTGATGGCTTCCCCCAACATCGCATTAATCAATTTGATGATCGGCGCATCATCTTCCGTTTCAAGCAGATCTTCATCCTGTGGTAACTCTTCCGCTAAAGAAAAGAAATCATCGTTGTCTGCGCCGATGTCTTCCATTAACTGACGAGCTTCCGAAGAATCTCGCTGATACACTTCAGTAAGCTTTCGATCAAACTCTTCAACGCTCTGTTCAACAGGCGTGAACATCACTTTAGCAACACGCTTTACTTCGACGAGTGCTTCAATGGCAAGTGGGGCGACATAGAATAACGTGCAGCCTTGGTCATCTTGCTCGAGCACCAGTTTGAATCGATTGGCGAAACTAAAGGGCAAGCGAGAAATAACGCTCTTGTCTAGTTGCTCACTCATTACTCAGTATCCATTTGATCAAAAAATGCTTGAATTTCTGCTGGATGACTGATGTCTTTACCATAGGCTGGCAACACAGGTATGTTGTTGTCATCCATAAGCTTTAAGCCTTGTTCTGCCTTGTACAGCTGCTCCGCACGGATAAAGTTGTACTTGCGCTGCGTAATACCATCTGCCGTCATACCATCACGAATAATGGTCGGTTTAATGAATACCATTAGGTTCTTTTTCTCAACCTGAGTGCTGGTAGACTTAAATAGATAACCTAAGAACGGAATATCACCCAATATTGGAACTTTAGACTCACTTTCTAGTGCTCGCTCATCAATCAAACCGCCTAACACGATCATCTGGCCATCTTCAACCATGACGCTGGTATTGAGCTGACGCTTGGCAAAACGCACATCAACAGCGCCTTGAGCACCCAACACGTTGGACACTTCTTGCTCAATATCAAGCTGTACCGAATTACCTTCATTGATTTGTGGCACCACTTTAAGCTTGATACCCACTTCTTTACGTTCAACAGTCTGGAAAGGATTTTCGTTATTAGAACCAGAGGTTGACCCCGTCAGTACAGGGACTTCTTCACCAACAATAAACGAGGCTTCACCATTATCCATCACCGTGATACTTGGTGAGGAGAGAATGTTTGAGTTGGAATCGGTCGACACTGCACTGATCAACGCAGTCCAGTCTCCCATTGCAATACTCACCGCCGCACCATTGACACCCGCTAACGCGCCAGCCAATGCAGTGTAATCACCTTCTTCCGTTGTTTCGCGTGATTCCCACTTATTCTCACTAGAGTTCCAGTAGCTTTCTGTCTTGGTTGAATCTTTGGCTTGTTCACGCCCAATCATGACATTACCAATTGAAGCACCCGTATTGCCATATTGAACAACAGCACCAGTCTCTAAGTTTCCCCATTGAACACCAAAGTTCATACCATCGCCTTCCGCCATTTCGACGATCAATGCTTCAATCAATACTTGAGCACGGCGAATATCGAGTTGCGACACAACGTCTTGAACTGCTTTCATAATATCGGGCGGAGCAGTGACCACTAGCGCGTTAGTTCCAGTATGCGCAGAAATCATGACTTCATTACGATTGCTACTCGAACCCGAAGCACCTTGTCTTGCTGCTTGTTTTTCAGCTTGAAGATTATCTGACACGCCTTTTAGTACATCGACCAGTTCATCCGCTTTCGCGTATTTCAGATAAATAACCCGGTTATTACCTTTAGAAGCCATCTCGACATCAAGCTGTTTGATGAGCTTTTTCAATCTCGCACGTACCTTAGGGTCACCCGAAATTAAGATAGTGTTAGTACGGTCATCCGCAACCAATTTAGGCTGCATGAGTGCGGGGGTATTTTTAGCATCGGTGCTTTTGTTTAGCGCTTCAACTACACGAACCATTTCAGCTGCTGAGGCGTTATTAAGTTCAATAACTTCAATGTCTTTATTACCCGCCTGATCGACGCGTTTAATGATTTCAGCAAGGCGATTAACCACGGCTGCTCGGCCCGTGATCAGAATAATATTGGCCGGATCATAGTGCACCACATTACCTGCTCCGGCGTTATCATTGAGCTGACGAATAAGTGGTGATAACTCTCGGACCGACACATTTTTCACCGCCACAACACGTGTTATTACGCTGTCGCCTTGTTCACTGTCGTCACTTACAACGGGAATCGCTGAATGTTTAGCATCTTTCGATTTGATGATTTTGAGTACACCGTTGTCCATTTCAACGGCAGCAAAACCATACACCTCTAGAACGTTTAGAAAAAAGCTGTAATATTGCTCAGAGGTCAGCATGTCATAACTGCGCACATCAACTTTGCCACGAACCGATGGATCAACAATGATGGTTTTTTCTAAGTTTCGACCAACAATATTAATAAACTCTTGAATATCAGTGCCTTTAAAGCTGGCACTGAAATCGTTCGCTGTGGCCATTGGGGCTGCTAATAAACTTCCGACTAATAACCAAGCACTCTTATTTAACCAATGCTTCACTTTTTACTCCTCACGCTGGTGCACAATTGCATCAACATTAAAATTCAATATTAATATCATGGGTTTGACCATCTCTCTCAACCGTTAAGTTCAATTCACTTAACTCAGAAATAGCGCTGAATACTTTACTCATTGATACAGGATCCGTCAGGTCATGCCCATTGAGCTGCGTTGCGATATCACCACTTTCGAGGCCAACTGAACGAAATAGTTCCGGCTCTTTTCCTGGTGTGACTCGATAACCGATTACGTTGCCATCGCGTTTCACTTGCGACATGCGAACATACTGGAATATTTTCTGTGGGTCCTCTGAGATTTGCGCGCGAACCGTCTCCAAATTCGACTCATTATCACTCTTAACTGGGTTGTTACCCTGACGATTGACACTAGGTCTCACCGCGGCTGTGTTTTGAGCTGTATTTTGAGAAAGCTTGCTGTAATCAATCCCAGCTAACATCAAGGTTTCATCTCGACCCGAATTATCAATAATAACGCGATCATTAAACACGGCTTTTAGTTGAACACGCGTTCCTTCGATTTGCTCATTCAAACCATAAGTAGCCTGCCTTCCACGATTAGCAATGACGGCCAGACTCTTGCCATTATCGCTACTGGCAACCACCCCAACCAACGTCAGATTCAGGCGCGTTTTAGGGGCATCCTGAACCACTGGTTTTTCAATCGGCTTACTTTCTTGTTTATATTCACCAAATAAATGGCTACCGGTTAAGGAAGAGGTATCAATTGTCGATTGAGCCTTATTTTGCTTGCTGATCGGCTGCGCCACCCAAGGAGTCACAGAGTCCACCGGACTTTGTACCAGCCAAAATACCTTTCCGAGCATCCAAGCAGATAAAACCAGCAATAGCACGCAGAGCAAAAGACTGGCACGCTGCTGAATCACGACCGAATGCGCTGTCAACTTTTGCAGCCAAACATTTGAAGCAATGTTGTTAGAAAAAAAGTTCTGCTTCACTCCAAAAACCCTTTATAAATATCAATTAAAAATCGCGGATAGCCCATTGCGATTAGCATTATCGATCATACAGTTATGACCGTTAAATATAACATAGCGTAATGATGCTATCGTAAATTCACCCGAATATTTGGTGCTTACCTTGAAAAAATGGCTTCACAACACCATTGTTTATCCACATTTAGTGACTGTTGCCAACACCCAGTGACTGCGCGAAACGCTATTAGAGGTATTTTTCACTATGGGCTCTAGCTCTTCAGACTCCAAATCTACATCAATCAGACTCGATAAGTGGCTTTGGGCTGCCCGCTTTTATAAAACTCGTTCCATCGCACGTAACATGGTTGACGGTGGAAAGGTGCAATATAATGGTCAGCGCAGCAAACCGAGTAAACTTGTAGAAATTGGTGCACTTATTACACTAAAGCAAGGGCATGAAGAAAAAACAGTCACTATCGAGAAGCTTTCAGATCAACGGCGTGGGGCACCAGAAGCGCAAACACTCTATATAGAGACAACGGAAAGCATCAAAAAGCGTGCAGATAATGCTGAACAACGTCGATTGCACGCACACAACCCAAGCCCTGAACGGCGACCTGATAAGAAGCAGCGTCGAAATATTATTAAATTTAAAAATCAATAATCTGGAGCTCCCTAGATGGCAAGCAATGTATTAAACCGCTACCTTTTTAAAGATCTTTCTGTACGCGGTGAGTTGGTACAAGTGGATGAAGCATACCAACAAATAATTTCTAGTAAGGAATACCCTGCCGCAGTGCAAAAACTGCTGGGTGAGCTACTCGTGTCCACAACCCTTCTCACCGCAACACTTAAATTTGAAGGTTCGATTACCATGCAACTTCAAGGTGACGGCCCGGTATCACTGGTTGTTATCAATGGCGATCACGAGCAAAAAATACGTGGCGTTGCGCGTTATGACGGTGACATCAATGAACAAGCAGGCCTGCATGACCTAATCGGTAAAGGCCATTTAGTGATCACGATCGAACCTAAGCAGGGTGAGCGCTATCAGGGTGTTGTAGGGCTAGAAGGCGACAACTTAGCGGAAGTACTTGAAGGTTACTTCGAGCGCTCTGAACAACTCAAGACTCGACTATGGATTCGTACTGGCGAATACAATGGTAAGCCTTGCGCAGCGGGCATGCTGATTCAAGTGATGCCTGATGGTACCGGTACTGAGAATGATTTCGAACACCTTGAGCAATTGACTAACACGGTTAAAAATGAAGAACTGTTTTCATTGGAAGCGAATGATCTTCTGTATCGCTTGTATAATCAGGAACAAGTTCAGCTCTTTGCACCACAACCGGTGACCTTCCACTGTGGTTGTTCTCGTGAACGCAGTGGTGCGGCGATTATGACTGTTGGTCAAGAAGAAGTTGCTGATATTATCGCCACTGAAGGTTCTGTCTCTCTTCATTGTGACTATTGCGGCACCCATTATTCATTCGATGAAGAACAGGTCAAAGAACTGTTTATTGAGGCCAACTTAAACTCCGGTACGCTGCATTAATTTGCTTAAAACAACAAGCACGTAAAATCCGTTACTAAGCCAGCTCTCCGCTGGCTTTTTTTGTGATCAAACCCAGGTAAAACAAGGGCTTCCGTTCCAAAAAAACGCACTTAATTTCTTAGTATTAATAATTCTTTTGCTCTAGCGCAAAGGTTTGCTTACAGGATATTATAAGTACAGCCATTATGTGATGACACACATAAAACCACATTAGATATATGGTCATTATTTGAGCCATATCCCTGTTTTCTGGTAATTCCGTTGATAGCATGATGAGCAAACAAAAAATAATAATATTACAAATCCCTACAAAATATCCTTACAAGGAGCACCTATGACTGTTATGGAACATACAAAGGCTGCACAAATCGATCTAACTAAGCACGGAATTACTGGCGCAACTGAGATTCTTCGTAATCCTAGTTACGAACAATTATTCGAAGAAGAAACCCGTTCAAGTTTAGAAGGCTACGAAAAAGGCGTAGTGACTGAACTCGGTGCTGTTGCTGTTGATACTGGGATCTTTACTGGTCGCTCGCCAAAAGACAAATACATTGTACAAGATGCCACAACAGAAGAGCACATGTGGTGGACATCTGACGCGGTTAAAAATGACAACAAAGCCATCGACCAAACAGTATGGAATGACCTGAAAACGCTGGTAACCAACCAGTTGTCCGGTAAACGTTTGTTTGTGATAGATGGCTACTGTGGTGCGAACCCTGATACTCGCCTCAGTATTCGAATTATTACAGAAGTGGCATGGCAAGCGCATTTCGTTAAGAACATGTTCATCCGCCCAACCGAAGAAGAACTCGCGACATTTGAACCTGATTTTGTGGTCATGAATGGCGCGAAATGCACCAACCAGAAGTGGGAAGAGCATGGTCTGAACTCTGAAAACTTCACCGTCTTTAACCTTACCGAACGCATGCAGTTGATTGGTGGTACTTGGTACGGTGGCGAGATGAAGAAAGGGATGTTCGCAATGATGAACTACTTCCTTCCTCTTAAAGACATCGCATCAATGCACTGCAGTGCAAATATGGGTGAAGATGGCGATGTCGCGGTATTCTTTGGCTTGTCTGGTACCGGTAAAACCACGCTATCAACGGACCCGAAACGTGCACTGATTGGTGATGATGAGCACGGTTGGGATGATGACGGCGTGTTTAACTTCGAAGGTGGCTGCTACGCGAAAACCATCAAACTATCGAAAGAAGCTGAGCCAGATATCTACAACGCTATCCGCCGCGATGCATTGCTAGAAAATGTCACGGTTCGAAATGACGGTTCTATTGATTTTGATGACAACTCAAAAACAGAGAATACGCGAGTTTCATACCCTATCCATCACATTGATAACATTGTTAAACCGGTCTCAAAAGGCGGTCACGCAAACAAAGTAATTTTCCTATCTGCGGATGCGTTTGGTGTTCTTCCTCCAGTGTCTAAGTTGACACCAGAGCAAACCAAATATCACTTCCTATCCGGCTTTACAGCGAAGCTTGCAGGTACAGAGCGCGGCATTACGGAACCAACACCAACGTTCTCTGCTTGTTTTGGTGCGGCATTCTTAACGCTGCACCCAACCAAGTATGCGGAAGTGCTGGTTAAGCGTATGGAAGCCGCTGGTGCAGAAGCTTACCTTGTGAATACCGGTTGGAATGGCACAGGAAAACGTATCTCAATTCAAGATACTCGCGGTATCATTGATGCAATCCTTGATGGTTCCATTGAGAAAGCAGAAACAACGTCGATTCCAGTGTTCAATCTTGAAGTACCAACATCACTACCAGGTGTTGACCCTGCGATTCTAGATCCTCGTGATACCTATGTAGATCCACTACAGTGGGAAAGCAAGGCGCATGATCTTGCACAACGCTTTATTAATAACTTTGATAAGTACACAGACAATACCGAAGGTAAAGCTCTGGTTGCTGCTGGCCCACAGCTCGACTAAAAGTAAAAAACCTAAGGGTCTACATTAGATAAGATCAGTGATAACGTGTTTTAAAACTTATCTTGAAAACTTAGCGTTGTTTTGAAACTTATTTTTGAAACTTAGTTACAAGCCCCTAAATTTAGGGGCTTTTCTATTGAAGCTAACACCGTTTTGTACCAATCTATAGACAATATAAATGATACTTGTTATTCAAACTGGATTAGGCCTCTCATGAAAAAGCTATTGGTTCTCTCGCTAATCCTCATTTCTTTCGTCATTTTTTTTATTGCATCTGTGTTTATTCTCTCTCAAACACACTACGCCACCAGCGCTACGAATTATTTATCCCATCAGTTTTTAGAGGATCGAATTCACGTTGAAAAATTCACTTATAACCCGCCGTTTCACTTCTCTTTAGAAGGCGTCAGTTATCAACACCAGCAACAGAATCAACAGCAGCAGAACATCACTTATATCCCTAGAATGGATATTTGGTTCAATCGAACACCCTATCAACAAAAGAAATGGGTAGTAGATAGCGTTCTTATTGATGGATTAAGCCTCCAGGCACTTCAACCTTCATTTGATTGGCAAAAGCACCTGACGGTGCACCAAATTGCCCTGAATAATTTTGATGTTTCCTCCCAAGATATCATTGCTCGTGGGGTCAATGTTCAGGTCAAAAATCCGCGTTGGGCAGAAAGCAATCAAACGATACCGTTCGGTGTCATCCAATTCAGTACCGATCAGCTCTACTATCAAGGTGAAGCGTTCAATGACCTTTTAATTGACCTCGACTACAAGCCCAAGGACAGTACGATTTTTGGGGCTTCATTTGAGTGGCGTAATGCTGAAGTGTCAGGGCAAGCAGAGCAATTTGATCATGGCTGGTCATTAATTAACGTCACCATCAATAAATTGAGTCTGTCAGAACAAGATAAACTGCCATCGCTGTACACCGATTTCATCCCCATCATTAACAAAATCAGTCATATCAATAGCCTTGATATACTAAACAGCCATTTTGAATTCGAAACATTTCAAGCAGTTAACCTAGATGCATCCATCGAAAATGTATCGCTATTCACATCGAGCTCAGATTCATCCCCTATTTGGCAACAAGAAAACGCCTACCTTTCGTTTAATGCAGAAAGTATGAGTTACTCAGATCAATGGCTCATCTCACCGATAGCAAAATTACAGTTTCAGCCGAACAAACTCACGATTTCTGAGTTTGATAGTGACTTTCTACAAGGTCGGCTTCAACTGTCTGGGCACCTATCTCCAACGACAACGAAGCTGGATTGGCTAAAAGCATCTGGGCTGAAATTGACCGAAAATACCGCAAAGAGCTTATCGATACTCTCTGCATATTTTTCACAGCAAGACGCCGTAACCATTAAGCAACTTGATATTGCACGCAGTCAGATCATTCAAATAGAACATGCACCTTTTTGGCAGATATCAGGCGCCAATATTTCTGGTCGCAACCTAGAACTTAAACGTAATAATATGGTCGGGTTATGGCGTGGGGAGCTGGAAATGTCGGCTAATAGCCTGAGTTATGACGATACCGTCGCAACTCAAGCAATGTTAAATAGCAATGCTGACAACGGCTCATGGCAATTGGAACGTTTATTCATTCCATTAGAAAGCGGTTATTTCGAAGCATCAGGGTTTAGAGAACTTAACAGATCGGAAGAGCGGT
>NZ_JBNGCJ010000350.1:0-8612 GCF_049974785.1 Vibrio genomosp. F10 str. 9ZD137 | reverse complement strand
ACCGCTCTTCCGATCTCACCACAAGCAGAAGATACGAAGATACCACTGCCTGCCATTGCACTTAGTAGTTTGTCACCAGGAGAAGTAATAAAACTCTTCTCAGGATCACCATTTACGGAGATAGTAACGTCACCTGTTGGTACAAGCTTTGATTTGGCAAATAAAATAATTAAAACCAAAGCGAGTACAATCAGGGTAAACATCACCACACCAAGGATAATAACTTGCATGACTATTCCTTAAAAATTGTGTCGTTTACCCGACCTACAGTTGAACACCAGAGAAAGACATAAAGCCTAGAGCCATCAAACCTACACTGATAAAGGTAATACCTAAACCACGTAAACCTGGAGGCACATCAGAGTACTTCATCTTCTCACGAATACCCGCTAATGCGACAATTGCCAACATCCAACCTACACCGGATCCAAAGCCATAGACGACAGATTCAGCAAAGTTGTAATCACGAGTTACCATGAAAGATACACCACCAAAGATTGCACAGTTAACCGTAATCAATGGAAGGAAAATACCAAGCGCGTTGTACAAAGGCGGGAAGAAACGATCCAGAACCATCTCTAGAATTTGTACAAGTGCTGCGATAACACCGATGAATGCAATGTAGTTAAGAAAACTAAGGTCGACACCTTCAACTAACGCATTCTCTTTAAGAATATTCGTGTAAACAAGGTTATTTACAGGAACGGCGATAGTCAGTACAACAACAACTGCGACACCAAGACCAAAAGAGGTTTTTACTTTCTTTGAGACCGCTAAGAAAGTACACATCCCTAGGAAAAAAGAAAGCGCCATATTCTCGACAAAAATCGATTTAACGAGAAGACTAATATAATGTTCCATAGCTACCTTACTCCTTCGCTTCTATTTGATCAGGTCGAATGATACGAATAGCCCAAATCATAAAACCAATCAGGAAGAACGCAGAAGGTGCCAATAGCATCATGCCATTTGGCTGATACCAACCACCGTTACTTACAAGAGGAAGCACTTCCATACCAAATAGTTTGCCCGAACCTAGAAGCTCTCGGAAGAAAGCAACAGTCAGCAACACAAAACCGTAGCCTAGACCATTACCAATACCATCGATGAACGATGGAATAGGCTCTGATTTCATCGCAAACGCTTCAGCACGGCCCATTACAATACAGTTAGTAATAATCAAGCCAACAAATACCGAAAGCTGCTTAGAAATATCGTAGAGGTAAGCTTTTAATACTTGGTCTACAACAATAACTAAAGAAGCGATGATCGCCATTTGTACGATGATACGTACACTATTCGGAATATGATTACGGATAACAGAAACAAAGAAGTTAGAAAATGCAGTAACAAACATTACAGCAATTGTCATAACGAACGCAGTTTCTAGTTTAGTGGTTACAGCCAGAGCGGAACACACACCAAGAACTTGAAGAGCAATTGGGTTGTTATTCAATACCGGCGCTAAAACACTCTTTTTAACATCTTTTACTGTAGACATTAGTTTAGGCCTCCATCACGGACTTTAGCGAGGAACGGGCCAAAGCCCTTCTCACCTAACCAAAAGTCAAATGTGTTTTGTACGCCAACGCTCGTTAACGTTGCACCAGAAAGACCATCAACACCGTGTTCAGATCCAGCAGGTGCGCCACCTTTAACAACTTGAATGGCTGGCTTATCGTTTTCATCGAAAAGTTTCTTACCGGTAAACTGAGCGCGCCAATTTGGGTTTTCAACTTCACCACCAAGCCCAGGAGTTTCACCTTGCTCGTAGTAAGTAACACCCGCTATTGTGTTGCCATCAGTTTCAATTGCAACGAACGCATACATCATCGACCACAAGCCATTACCGTGAACAGGAATGATAACTTTAGAAAAGTCATTGCCATCTTTTACTAGGTAAACAACACCCGTATTAGCACGGCGAATGATTTTCGCTTTGTCATCTTCTGCTGCCAATCGAACTGATACTTCTGGATCTTTAGCCGCTTTACGTTGATCGTAAGCTCCTGCATCGCCATCAACGTATTCGCCAGTGGCAAAGTCGACCAATCGTGGTTCGATGTTTTGTGCAAACAGTTCAGGGATAGATGCATCACCAGAAATACCTGCAACTTCAACGATTTTAGTCTGCTTATCAAGAACTGCGTTAGCTTGTTGCTTGTCTCGTAAACCAACCGCTGCAACAGATACAATGATTGAACATACTAAGCTTAATGCGATAACAACAAACAGCGTCTTTTTAATACTATCGTTATTACTTGCCATAACGCGCTAACCTCCGCTTAATGTTCTTCTCAACAACTACGTGATCGAACAATGGTGCAAATAGGTTTGCAAATAGAATCGCTAGCATCATACCCTCTGGGTAAGCTGGATTCACAACCCTGATCATGACACACATCGCACCAATCAAAATACCGTATGCCCACTTACCGTTGTCGGTAAATGATGCAGAAACGGGATCGGTTGCCATAAAGAACATACCAAATGCGAAGCCACCTAAAACAAGGTGCCAGTGCCACGGCATGCTAAATAAGACGTTAGTATCTGAACCAATGACATTGAACAATGTCGACACAGCAACCATGCCGATCATCACACCACCAATGATTCTCCATGAGGCAATCCCCATGTAAACGATCATAGCAGCACCAATCATCAATGCTAAGGTAGACACTTCACCAATCGATCCTGGAATGTTACCAATGAAGGCATCCATCCAAGTGATTGTGTCGCCAGTCACCATGTTTACTAGTGCGCCTTCGCCACCTTGAGCCCATTGGCTAAGAGCTGTCGCACCAGAGAAACCATCTGCAGCAGTCCAAACGACATCACCCGATATTTGAGCAGGGTATGCAAAAAACAAGAATGCACGACCGGCCAAAGCAGGGTTAAGGAAGTTACGACCCGTACCACCAAAGATCTCTTTAGCGACAACAACACCAAAGGTAATACCTAGTGCTGCTTGCCATAGAGGCAGTGTTGGTGGAACGATGAGTGCAAATAGAATAGAGGTAACAAAGAAACCTTCGTTAACTTCATGCTTACGCACCATACAGAAGAGCACTTCCCAAAATCCACCTACGATAAAGACCGTAGCGTAGATAGGTAAGAAGTAGGTTGCACCAAGGAGCATTTTGCTGCCCCAACCGGCTTCAGCACTTATTGTGCCGCCAACCATCTCTGTAAGCCAGTAGTGCCAGTTACCACTGATGACTGCCGCAAGTTCTGCGCCAGAATACATATGGTTAAGGGCTGCGATCGCTTGACCACCAGCGTTATACATACCCCAGAACATTGCTGGGAATACTGCGAACCACACCATGATCATGATACGTTTTAAATCAACGCTATCACGAACATGCGAGCTACGCTTTGTTACTAGACCTGGGGTGTAAAACAGAGTTGCCGCTGCTTCATACAAGGCAAACCATTTCTCATGTTTACCACCAGGCTCAAAATGATGCTCGATGTCTTCAAGAAACTTCTTAAGCATGGGATTAGCCTTCCTTCTCAATCTTGTCTAGGCACTCTCGGAGCAGTTGACCGTACTCGTACTTACCTGGACATACAAAGCTACACAATGCTAAATCTTCTTCATCAAGCTCAAGTGCACCAAGGCGCTGAGCGCTATCGATGTCGCCTGCACAAAGGTCACGAAGCAGCAATGTTGGTTCCATATCTAGTGGTAATACTTTTTCATAATTACCGATAGGCACCATTGAACGGTCACTACCATTGGTCGTTGTTGTCATATTAAACAACTGACCCTTAAAGAAGTGTCCTAAGAAAGCACGAGTCACAGAGAATTTATTTTTGCCAGGCATAGCCCAACCAAACAGATCCTTTTCTCGACCTTCACGCAATGCAGATACTTGAACGTGGTAACGTCCTAAATACCCGTGCGGACCTGTCGCATGTGTACCAGAAAGTACAGAGCCAGAAATAACTCGGACTTCTCCTGGGATTAGCTCGTTATCCGCCAATTCTTGAACGTTTGCACCAAGAATGGTGCGAATAAGGCGTGGATTATTCACCACTGGACCAGCGAGAGAAACAACACGATCAGTGTATAGCTCACCAGTTAGGAATAACTGACCAAACGCAATCACGTCTTGGTAGTTAATACTCCACGCAACATTTTCAGAATTCACTGGAAATAGATGATGCATGTGAGTTCCCACTAACCCAGAAGGGTGAGGTCCATCAAAAACATGCTCAGCGACGTTTGATTGAGAAGAGCGAGGAAGACTTGTTCCTGCCTTACAAACATACACGCTGCCATCTGTCAGATTTGAAAGAATATCAAGCCCTGCAATGAACGCTTCAGGCTGCTCATTGATAATAATTTCAGGATTTGCCGCCAATGGGTTGGTGTCCATTGCCGTTACAAAAATAGCCTGAGTTGTAGACTTGATTGCTGGAACCTTGCTAAACGGTCGAGTACGTAAAGCTGTCCAAAGACCGGAATCTACCAACTGAGTTTTGATCGCTTCACGACCTAAACCAGCTAGTTGATTGGCTTCAAACTTATCAAAAGTAACCTGTTCATCACCTGCCACTTCAATCACAACGGATTGTAGGACACGTTTTGCACCACGGTTAACCTCGATGACTTTACCGCTTGCTGGTGAAGTGAATTTAACGCCTGGGTTCTTTTTATCTTCAAAAAGAATTTGAGCTTTCTTTACTTCATCGCCTACGCGAACATGCATCGTAGGACGCATGCCAACATACTCTTCGCCAAGCAAGGCGACTTTACTGATGGTTTTACCATCATTAATCACCTGGGATGGAGCTCCTGCGATCGGCAGGTCCAAACCCTTTTTTATTGTAATCATACGCACTTGCACTACTTTATCGGGAAAAAGATTCTTATAATTGCGTAACTTTTAGACACGACATATGTGTCCGGTTCTGGCTACATTCCAAAGACCAGAATCGCAACATCCTATTAATACACTCATCACAGAACTGCGCTGAGCTTTACTAAGTACATTAGTGTAACATTTTTTCGAAACTCGATTCCATGACCAATAACTTGATTAGTGATTTTATTTCGCGGGTTTTGAATGGTAAAGGGATCTATGTCTCCTAATCTTGCGATAGAAGAGCAAGAATTACGCTATCCACCCCCTTTTAGGTGCTTTACCATTCATATTCGTTAACATTTAGTTACTCCCTTTCAAACCCGTTAATTTGTTGTCACAGTGTTAAACCTCGCCTTCTTTTTTATACATAAAAAGAACGATGTTCGATCACTCGGTTATTGTGAGTTTCGCTCTATTTCTTGTTTCCACCCATGCACATCGGGCTGTCAGGGCTTGATTGATGCTCTTTATCCCACTCACTTGGGCTGTATGTATGAATAGCCAGAGCATGAATTTGAGTGTTTAGCTCTTCGGCAAACAGGGCGTTTACTGCTCTATGACGAGTAATCAGACGCTGACCTTCAAAATCTTCACTTACAATAGTCACTTTGAAATGACTTTCAGATCCTTTAGGCACATTGTGCATGTAGCTTTCATTCACAACTTCTGCAAATACTGGGCTGAATGTTTCAGCGAGCTTTTTTTCTAATGATTCTTTAAGCATCGGTATTCCTTACATCGGTATGACTTAACCCTATGAAGATAGAGACTATACTATAAGTCGAATGACTCGGTGCCACATGGTAACGCTCTAGACTCGTAGGGAAAAGGTTTTAGTTTCCTGTTTGCGTCCTATTTGCGACAATAGGTCCCAGAAATATAACGACTAAAATGCTGATTATGAAAACAGAATTGACTCTGCATGAACGCTCTTTAACGCTTTCTCGCTTTCCTATACACAGTAATGAAACACTTCAGGCTTGGGATGCGGGCGACGAATACCTCATCAACCACATTGAAGAGATGGCACTAGCGAAAGGCAAAAACATACTCATACTTAATGATCATTTCGGTGCGCTGTCATGCTGGTTTAGTCAAGACCATCACGTAACTGTGATGAGTGATTCATGGGTTGCTCATCAAGGCATTGCTCACAACCTTCAAATCAATCATTGCCCCGAAATAACGCGATTAAAAAGTACCGAACCACTTCCTAGCAACATTGATTTGGTGCTGATTCAACTACCTCGTAATAATCGCTATTTAACATGGCAACTGACTAAACTAAGAGAGCACATTTCAAGCGATGTTCCCGTTATCGCGGTGAATAAAGCCAAAGAAATCCACTCTTCTACATTGAAGATTTTTGAAAAGCACCTTGGTTCGACGAGCACATCACTGGCATGGAAGAAGCATCGGCTTGTTTTTTCTCACGCTAATTGCATACCGATTCAAAACGTAGAGCCATTGACTACCTGGGATGTAGAGGGGCACGGCATGACACTCGGTAACCTGCCGAATGTGTATTCAGGCGAAGCTCTTGATCTCGGTGCTCGATTCATGTTGCAACACATACCAAGCGACCCCAATTATCAACACATTATCGATTTAGGTTGTGGGAATGGGGTTCTTTCTGTGGCAGCGGCAAGACTGAATCCTCAAGCTAAAATCACCAGTATCGATGAGAGTTATATGGCGGTTGAATCTGCACGCCATAACCTTAAATACAACCTTGATAACGACGACAATATTCAGTGTATTGCGAACAATTGTCTGGATAACTATCAAGGGGAAGAAGCGTCATTGATCTTGTGTAACCCACCGTTTCACCAACAACAAGCGATCACCGATCATATCGCCTGGCAGATGTTCTGTGATGCAAAGCATGTTCTTGCTAAAGGTGGTCAATTAATAGTTATCGGAAACCGACACCTCGGCTACGATGGTAAGTTATCTCGATTGTTTAGTAAGCCCCAAGTAAAGGTTATCGCTTCAAATAAAAAATTTGTTATTTTACAAGCAACTAAATAGTTCACTATTATCATTAAAAGTTAATTCAACTCGAATTGAGAAATAATAAAGGAATACACCATGAGAAAACTGGTTCTAGCAGCTTCAGTGGCTTTACTCGCAGCATGTTCTGCTCCTCAGCAAGAACAGATTAACTTTACGCCTAAAGCCGCACTAAGTAGCAGCGATCTTGTACAGGGGGCAACGTATACCTTAACAAGTAAAGATATTCGCTCTGCACAATATGTGGCCCTGGTGGACAGTGGACGCTCTAATATTGAACCGATTCACGCTCGTCAAAATGTCCGAATCGCTCTCGAAAATGTGTTTGCTGAGCAGTTTGCATCACAAGGTTTTCAGAACACCGTGAATAGCGAAAACCGGGTTGAAGTGGAAATTCAAGAAGCACTTGTGACGATTAAGCATTCTGTCATGGAAAACGAAATTGATGGTAACGTCACCATTGAAGTCACGGCTGAAACACCCAAAGGAAAACTGGTCAAAACCTACAAAGGTAATGGTTCTCGCTCAGGTATGTTAAGTGCTTCAAATGAAGAAATTGAAGTCGTTCTCAATGACATCATGAACTTAGTGTTAAAAGAAGTCGCTAATGATGCGGAGCTGAAAACCTACATGCAGGAGAGATTTTAATGATTCGCGCTCTAGTTGCTTCTCTTGTCATTTTTAGCTGTAGCGTATTCGCTGCACCAAAAGTCCTAATAGAAACTAACCTTGGTCCATTCACCATTGAGTTAAATCAAGAGCAAGCCCCTATCTCGGTTGATAACTTCTTGAAGTATGTCGAAGATGGCAGCTATGTCGGTACGATTTTCCATCGGGTGATTCCTGGTTTCATGGCCCAAGGTGGTGGCTTTGACAAAAATATGGGTCGCCTTGGTACCTATGCTCAAATTCGTAACGAAGCCTCAAACGGTCTTGAAAATAAAACCGCGACCATTGCGATGGCTCGAACGTCTGACCCTCATTCTGCCACTCGACAATTCTTCATTAACCTGACGGATAATCACTTCCTAAATATGAGTGCAACACAAGCTGGTTATGCAGTTTTTGGCAAAGTCACTCAAGGATTTGAAGTCGTTGAAACTATGGCGACTAAACCCACTAAAACAATGGGTCGTATGCAAGATATTCCCGTTGATCCTATCGTGATAACTAACGTTACCCTTTTAAAATAATCATAGAAGGCTCTAATCATTAGAGCCTTTTCTACAAGGATTTGTTTATGCCACTTGATAACCAGTCACTAACTTGGCAAGAAACCTTACGCAGCTATTTCGACAGGCGACTCATGTGGGTATTTATGCTGGGTTGTTCAAGCGGCTTCCCATGGGTTTTGATTGGCTCGAATATGTCAGGCTGGTTAAAAGATGCAGGTTTAACGCGTTCTGCTATTGGCTACTTTGGTAGTGTTTTCGCAGTCTACGCCATTAACTTCTTGTGGGCGCCTTTAGTGGATCGCGTCAAGCTGCCAGTTTTACACGCAATATTAGGCCAACGACGCAGTTGGATCTTTCTTTGTCAGTCGATCGTTTTAGTGCTCACGCTTTTTATCGCAGGAGTAAACCCTGCAGATGATCTGATGTTCACTTCAATGCTTGCGTTAGGGATTGCAACGGCGTCAGCGACACAAGATATTGCCATTGATGCGTTTCGTATCGATACCTTTCCAAAATCTGAATCCAATAAGCTGCCTCAAGCGTCTGCAAT
>NZ_JBNGCJ010000349.1:0-17156 GCF_049974785.1 Vibrio genomosp. F10 str. 9ZD137 | reverse complement strand
GCTCTTCCGATCTTCAAGGGAAAGAATACACCGTTGATACCGGGTTTATCGTCTTCAACAACAGAACCTACCCAAACTTCATTGAGCTATTGACACAATTAGGGATAAAACAGCAGAAGACGGAAATGAGCTTCAGTGTTCATAACCGACAAACCAAGTTTGAATACAACGGCCACGGAATTAATGCGCTGTTTGCCCAAAGAAGCAACATACTGAAACCAAAATTCTGGCGTTTAATTTATGAAATTATTAAATTCAACAACCTGTGTAAAAAAGCGTTTAGAGAAAATAATATACAAAGCCAGTCTTCGTTAGGTGAATTCTTAAAAGACAACGGATTCTCTTCATTTTTCAGCCAGCACTACATTCTACCGATGGGCGCAGCCATTTGGTCGACCAGCCTTGAAGAGATGGAAAAATTTGAACTCAAATTCTTTATTCAGTTCTTTTATCACCACGGGCTACTGAATATCGTCGACCGACCTCAGTGGTATGTGGTACCTGGTGGTTCAAGAGAGTACGTTCAAGCAATTCAGTCAACATTAAGCAAGGCCATCATCACTAATGCAGACATCAAACACGTCAGTCGTATCGATGGACAGGCGGTTGTGACAATGGAAACCGGTGAATCGCACGCTTTTGATGATGTCATCTTTGCTTGCCACTCAGACCAGGCATTAAAACTACTCGCCCAACCTACAGAGCAAGAAACCAAGGTACTTTCTGGTATTCCATATAGCCGAAATGAAGTCGTACTGCACACCGATACCCGCTTACTTCCAGATCGAAAACTGGCCTGGGCGAGTTGGAATTACATGCTTGATGGAGATTTATCTCGACCTTCATGCGTCACTTACAATATGAATATCTTACAAGGCATTCAAAGTGATGACACTTTCTGTGTCACCCTCAATCAAACCGAAGCCATAAACCCAGAGAAAGTGATTCGAAGTTTTGTCTATCATCACCCAGTATTAGATGCATCAAGCGTTAAAGCGCAAAACCTACGATCAACCATCTGCGGTCAGAATGGTTTCCATTTCGTTGGCGCATACTGGTACAACGGCTTTCATGAAGATGGCGTTAAAAGTGCGCTAGACGTTACGCAACGATTCGGCCAAACACTATGACACAGAACAGCGGTATCTATTGGGGGAACGTGCGTCATCGCCGCTTAGGGGCGGTGAAGCACGAATTTAGCTACCAGCTATATATGCTGAGTATCGACCTTGATGAGTTGCCCGCTTTAGTCCAAAAGAGCTGGTTGTTTGGTGAACGGTGGTATAACCCCATTCGTTTCAATGAAAAAGATTACTTAAAAAATGAACCAGGGGAACTCAAGCAACGTATAAGTAACAAGGTAGAGCAGTTAGGTGGAAGCTGGTCTGCAGGGAATAGAGTGGTATTACTTGCACAAGCTCGATGCGTCGGTTTGTACTTTAGCCCGATTAATTGTTACTTCTGCTATGCAGACTCTGGTGAGTGCGAGTACTTACTTGCAGAAGTGAGTAACACGCCATGGAACAAACGCCACTACTATTTAATAAAGATGTCGTCAGAAATGAAGGTTAAGAAAGACTTTCACGTTTCACCTTTTATGGATATGGATATGGATTACCACTGGACAATAACGCCGCCCAATAAGAACACATTGGTTCATATCGAAAACCACAAGAAAGACAAAGTTTTTGATGCGACTTTAGCGCTAAAGAAACACGAATTCAGTGCAAAAGAGATCGGAAAGACAGTTCGTTCTATACCTATGATGACGTTAAAAATCGTCTCAGGTATTTATTGGCAAGCTCTTAAATTGTTCTTAAAGCGGGTTCCTTTTGTCCCGCATCCCGATACTCATGTTTAGCAGCAATACGAGTTTCAAACAAAATATATTTCACAACAATAATGACCGTTTTCTCAAGTGAGGTTCACATGGAACAATCTGCGAAACAAGCTCAAGGCTTAGCTTACAGTAACGAAAATATTGAAAGTCGTTCAACCAATAAATACAAAACGTTGATATTTTCTCTACTCACTCATATCAACCACGCGAGCCTAGAAATTGTTGACGGGGATGAACGTACACGGTTTGGTGATCAAGCATCATCGCTGCATGCGACCATTGTTATACACGACGCTTCTTTCTACAAAAATATGGTACTAAACGGTGGCATTGGCGCAGCAGAAGCCTACATCGATGGAAAATGGACGAGCCCGAACCTAACCAATCTCATTCAAGTGATGGCTATCAACCAAGACCAGTTAGACAAAATTGAAAACAAAGTACATTGGGTCAGCAAGATAAAGAAACAGTTCCTACGTTTTAAAAATGCCAACTCTGAAGATGGATCCAAACGAAACATTCTCGCTCACTATGATATTGGCAACGAACTCTACACCCGATTTTTAGACCCTGCTATGCAGTATTCTTGCGCTGTGTATGGTTCAAACGCAACGACTTTAGATGATGCGCAACAACTAAAAATGCAAACCATCTGTGAAAGACTGGAACTCAAAGAAACCGACCACGTAGTAGAAATAGGTACTGGTTGGGGTGGTCTAGCGATCTACATGGCACAGCATTTCGGATGCCACGTGACCACCACCACCATCTCCGATGCTCAGCATGAATACGCAGAGCAGAAAATCTCACAATTCGGCTTAGAAGACAAAATTACTTTACTCAAAAGTGACTACCGAAAACTGACCGGTCAGTACGATAAATTAGTGTCTGTCGAAATGATTGAAGCGGTAGGTCATGAGTACTTGCCAACATTTTTCAAAAAGTGTTCCGACTTACTAAAACCCGATGGAAAGATGTTAATTCAATCCATTACGATCGCCGACAGCCGTTACGATCGTTACCGCAAAAATGTCGATTTCATTCAAAAATACATATTCCCAGGTGGTTGTTTACCGTCGGTGTCGATCATGACGCAACAGATGGCCAACTGCACCGATTTAGTGACTCATGAGTTGCATGATATTGGCCTTCATTACGCTCGCACGCTCCACGATTGGCGTCAGCGATTTGAACAGTCCTGGCCTCAATTGGTTGAGCTTGGTTATAACGAAGAGTTTAAACGATTGTGGACTTTTTACTTGTGCTACTGCGAAGGTGCATTCTTACAACGAGTGATCAGTACCCACCATGTCGTTGCAAGAAAGCCACGATACAGAGGACAAAGTGATGCAGCGATTCTGGATTATTAATCTGGTTATTTTCCAGGCCAGTTGGTTTTGTGCAGCGTTCTTAAACCAACATGCAGGGCCACTCATGGCCGGGCTGTTGGTCGTCCATTTTTTACTCTCGCCAACCAAGAAGAAAGACCTGAATTTATTGCTACTGCTCCCTATCGGATTAGCCGCAGACAAGCTTCAATTGCATTTAGGTGTCTTTTCCGTTGGTAGCGAATTCTTCCCTATGTGGCTTCTGCTGATTTGGATCATGTTCATTATCAGCCTGAATCACAGCTTAAGTTGGTTGAACCGGTTTTCTTCATTGCCACTTGCTGTCATTGGCGCCCTAGGTGGAACCGCCAGTTACTGGGGAGGAATAAAAGCAGGCGTGATTGAACCACTGCTGCCTGCACACCAAGTCATATTGTCGTTAATGTTGGTCTGGGCAATATTGATGCCCACTTTTGTCCTTCTAAGAAGGAAAATAGAACGACCGACATGTGAACCAGTAACGGGGTGATTTATGTACAAATGGTTTTGTTTATGTTTTCTGCTGATCAGCAGTACTGTTTTAGCGTCGCCGATTAGAGATCTCAGCAAAGTCGGAACCGGAGAGATGAGTTACCTGTTCTGGACAATATACGAAGCTGAATACTACTCGGGCCAGCACGCTATTACAGGTGAACCCGATAAAAATAGGCAAGCACTCAAGATTGAATATCTGAAATCAATAGAAAGCAAAGCGCTTATTCAAGCCACCATAGAGCAATGGCAGCACTTAAATTATGACGCTAATGACATTGAACAATGGGCAGCGTCGTTAGAAAACCTTTGGCCAAACGTTGAACCAGGCAACACCTTGACTCTGCTGCTTGAAGAAGATGGACGTAGCGAATTTTACTTCAATAATGAGCTCATAGGCACCATAGGTTCAGAAAGCTTTGGGACTGCATTTCTCTCGATATGGCTGTCGGAAAAAACCTCTGAGCCAGAGCTTCGTCGTCAATTACTGGGATTAAATAGATGAAAAGAATAGTCATTTTAGCGTTGACCATCATGCTAAGCGCATGCGGAAATGCAACGTTAGATAAACATAAATATACCTTTCCTGAGCTCAAGTTAGAGCAATTTTTTGATGGTGAACTTGTCGCCTACGGCATGGTTTTGGATCGCTCAGGTAATCTGTTACGTCGTTTTGAAGTCAAACTGCTCGCCTCTTGGCAAGGTGATACAGGAGAGATAAAAGAATGGTTTGAGTTTGATGACGGTGAGAAGTCGACTCGTAATTGGCAGCTCAAAAACATTGGCAATAACCAGTATGAGGGGACGGCTGAAGACGTGGTAGGCACAGCGACAGGCAGAACAGAAGGTGCTGCCTTATATTGGCAGTACGACCTAGAAATTCCCGTTGATGGAACCACTTATCAAGTCACTCTAGACGATTGGATGTTCCTGATAGACGAAAAGCGTCTGTTTAACAAAACCGATATGTCGAAGTGGGGCATTAATGTTGGTGAGATAATATTGTATATAGAAAAGAAATAACTGACATCAAAAGACAAAAAACCCCGACGAGCACACCGTTGGGGTTTTGTTTTATACACAGTACAAACAGATCTAAATGACGTTCTAAACTAGATCGTCTGGGTCTGGAGTCGTAAATGCCGCAGAAATTCTCTCTAGCTCTTCTTGCTCTTTCAACTTAATTTCTTCTTGGCGGGCTAATTTTCTTTCATTCAGCGCTTTACGCTCTGATTTAGTAAGAAATTTAACCGCTTTTTTATTAGTAAGAGCATAAGCTATTACGTCTTCGCCTTTTTCTCTGCGTTCATTCACCCTTTGTGAAAAACGCTCGTCATCACGCGCTTTGCGTTCTTCGGCATTTAACTTGCTCATTGCTCATATTCTCTTTGGTTAATCATTGTAAGTTCAATCGAAATGACAGTGTTTGAATGTCTGCATTTCTGATGCAATAGATGTTAGCACACTCCTGCTCAAGACAAGCATACTGCTCAATAATTCCTAACCCTCTTTACGTCATCAACGTGGGAATGTAAGTGAAAATAGCGAGCAAAGATGAAAAACACGAGAGTAACGTGTTAGAAAACACACAAGGCTACAGAACGAGCGTAGCGCGTGACGCTAGGCTGCTATTCATATTTATTTCATGCTCATGAAGCAAAAATGACTCAAACTGCGTCTATTCTAAATACTCCATGACGCGACACTCTAAATAAAAGAAGAAAGTACTGTACAATAAAAACACAGCGTGTATTATACCGCTCAGTTGTTCAGAGAGTTATTAAATGCAGCATCAAGTACAAGTAAAACATCCACTATTAAAACCACGTTTTTGTAGCTAGGCGTTTCCCTTTTATTTTAGCGTAACATGACATAATTCAACTCATTGGCATTTGGCTAATGTTGAACTTTTTCTTAAATTAAATAAATAAGGGACATAACATGTCTAACTCAATTACTGGTACTGTAAAATGGTTCAACGAAACTAAAGGTTTCGGTTTCCTTACTCAAGATAACGGCGGCGCAGACGTATTCGTACATTTCCGTGCTATCGCTTCTGAAGGTTTCAAAACTCTTAACGAAGGCCAAAAAGTGTCTTTCGAAGTAGAGCAAGGTCAAAAAGGCCTTCAAGCTAGCAACGTAGTAGCTATCTAATTTAGCTCTACTAGCATTAGCTAATAGAATATATAAAGGTCGCCATTGGCGGCCTTTTTTGTGCTCGTTGATTGTCTACATGCGGGCTTTTCTTCATAAAACAGACCCAAAAAAACGAAGTTCACAAGTAATGCGAACTCCGTTTTAAGATCCGAATGAATAGCTTGCGGTTTACATCTTTTAAAGCAACTTCTTCCTAGTCGGCAAAAACACTTCCCCTAGCATACAGCGAACACTGCCTCCACCAATCGATTCAATTGTCTTGACATCAAATGGCAATAACTTCCCATGGGTTGAAAGCTGGGCTATCTGCGCCGGTGAAAAAGCGTTATAAGCTGAAAGAGACATGGCAATCACCTTGGTTCCGTTCACGGTTTCAAGCTGAAGAATATTGCCACAAAACTGATTCATTTGTTCAATCGATATTGAAATCACTTGTTTCGATTTCGACAACGACTTCAGCACAAAACGTCGTTCAAACTCTGGGATAACTTCATCGCATATCACCGTGAAAGTTTCTCCAATCGCCATCATTACATTCGTATGGTAAACAGGCTGACCTGATTCTAAAGCCGTCTGAAACGAAATCACTCGATTGTAACCTATGCGCTTCGCATATTCTTCCAGAACCTCTCGGTCACAGCGTTGTGATAAAGCGGCGTATATCGTCCGATTAGTATGATCTTTCACCATCACACCCGTACTTTCTAAATACGCATTGTGCTCCGTGTACTCTTGCAGCGAGTCAATGTACTTCACGGGGCGACCCGCGTCCTCTAAAGAGGCTACCAACTGTTCGATACGCACCTCATGTCGTCGGTTTTTACACGCCATAGGGAAGGTGTATAGCTCACCAGAAGAAGTCGTGCTAAACCAGTTGTTTGGGAACACGGCATCAGGAGTGGCTGTCTCAGAGGGCTGATAATCAAAATCGATCACTTGAACCCCTTCTGAACGCAAGCCAGAGAGCATAGCGCGATACTCCGCCATCGTCTTTTGATGAATTTGATCAGGGGTCAGATCGAGCTGATGCTGAAACTCATTGTCTTTTGCCGTCTCAGGGTTAAAAGTAAACTCTTTTGGTGGCACCATGAGGACACAATTGGCATTTTGAGTATTAGCAGTCTGATTAGGTAAAGCTGCTGGCTTTTTACTTTGCAACATCGTCTTAGCTCTTTTTTACTTACGATTCGCAATTGTAAACACTTTGTTAACTGTGTTTTTACTGAATTAACGAGCATCTCCATTATCAAATCCAACTATTAACTGGGAAATTATCGTTTAGCAGTAATATTTACTGTCATGTATACCCTATCGTATGCGTTAGGTAAAAACCGTTGTATTGGTGCACATAACATATTAGTGACATTTCATATCCAATCGTTATACCATAGCGACGCCTCTTTTTTCCTCTCATGAATGACAAGTACACCGATAAAAACACTGAGAATTGGCATATTATTAGGATGATTTATGTTTAAAAAGTTTGAAAGTTTTACCAAACCTTTCCCCAATGAAGAGCCCAAACAACCGCCTAAAGGGATTTTTGCTTTCTGCCGTTATTACACGCGCGGGTTTGAAGTCCCACTGATTATCATGTCGATCATGTCTACCATTGTTGCGATTGTTGAAGTCTCTCTATTTGGGGCAATGGGACAGTTGGTCGATTGGCTTTCGACCAGTAACCCTGAAACGTTCTGGCAAGACAACAGCAGCGTATTAATTGGTTACGGAATACTATTGCTCGTGATCATGCCTGTTCTCGCCGTGGCATACTCTCTGCTCATCCACCAAACGCTTCTTGGCAACTACCCAATGTCGATTCGCTGGCTGGCGCATCGATACTTGCTAAAGCAAAGCGTGAACTTCTATCAAGATGATTTCGCTGGCCGCATTGCAACAAAAGTCATGCAAACCTCACTCGCTGTACGTGAAACCGTCATGAAAACCATGGATGTCTTCGTCTATGTTTCGGTCTATTTTACGTCGATGGTAGTACTGCTCGCTTATGCAGATTGGCGTTTAATGATCCCTATGGTCATTTGGCTAGCTTGCTACGTAGGAATTCAGCTTTATTTTATCCCTAAACTAAAAAGCGTTGCCGCAGACCAAGCAGACGCTCGATCGACAATGACAGGACGAATAGTCGATAGCTACACCAATATCTCGACCGTTAAGCTGTTTTCACATAGTAAACGCGAAACCGACTATGCCGAAGAAGGCATGAAAGGCTTCCTGAATACTGTTTACAAGCAAATGCGCCTTGTAACAGGCTTTGATGTCTTGGTCGAAATCACCAACTATGTGCTGGTTTTTGCCGTAGCGGCTATATCGATATTTTTATGGATGGACGGTTCCATTACGGTTGGGGCCATTGCTATTGCAATAAGCTTAGCACTTCGTATTAATGGTATGTCGATGTGGATCATGTGGGAAGTCAGTGCCCTATTTGAAAATATGGGTACTGTTGTTGATGGCATGAAAACCCTTGCTAAACCGGTGGATATTGTCGACAAGCCAGAAGCTAAGCCGCTAGAGGTCCCGCACGGTGGAATCAGCTTTGAAGATGTCAGTTTTCACTATGGCGAAAACAAAGGTGTCATTAGCCACCTTAATCTCGACATTAGGCCAGGCGAAAAAGTCGGGTTAGTGGGAAGATCTGGAGCAGGTAAATCCACCTTAGTGAATCTGCTGCTTCGTTTCCATGATGTAGAAAGTGGAAAAATTAAGATCGATGGGCAAGTCATTTCAGACATCACTCAAGATTCGCTTCGTAGTAACATCGGAATGGTGACCCAAGATACCTCGCTATTACACCGATCGATTCGTGACAACATCTTGTATGGTAATCCCGACGCCACCGAAGAAGAGTTAATCAAAGCGACCAAACAAGCTCACGCTGATACGTTTATTCAAGACCTTACCGACCCATTTGGTAACACCGGTTATGATGCGCAAGTTGGCGAGCGAGGTGTCAAACTGTCTGGAGGCCAACGCCAGAGAGTTGCCATCTCACGAGTTCTGTTAAAAGACGCACCTTTATTGGTCTTGGATGAAGCGACATCTGCACTCGATTCAGAAGTTGAAGCCGCAATTCAAGAGAGCTTAAATGAGCTAATGGAAGGTAAGACGGTTATCGCAATTGCGCACCGATTATCGACCATCGCGGCAATGGATCGCTTGATCGTTCTTGATCAAGGTACGATTGTGGAGCAAGGCTCCCACCAAGAACTGATCAGCCAAAAAGGGATTTATGCTCAATTGTGGGCGCATCAAACCGGTGGTTTTATCGGTGAAGATAGCCAATAAAGTCGTTGATGTTCATGATAAAAAAGAGCCGCTGGCTCTTTTTTTTTGAATGCCCAATGATTAATGATCGATTTTACTCGATTTTCCGTACATCTCTGTACTGGCTGAACACATCATAGTTTAATAGACACTGATCACATCATTATTCTAATACTCCTATCATCTTGCTTAATAATGTGACTTAGATCGTGGCGATAATGAAGATTCAAGGCTAGATTGAATACAGGCTAAATAAAAACATTGAGTTAGATTAACACTCACGAAAGCCTCGATAAAATGAAGAGAGGATAAAATGAAAAAAATGAGAAGAGCGCAATTGCATCGCATTCGAGTTCAATACTGGAAAGACACCAGTAAAGATGCAAAAACTGCATAAACGTGAATTGTAATAACCCTACCAATATCTATCTGGTCTACATCCAGAAAAGTAAGGGTAACCATTTATAAACGTAGGTTTTATAAGTGTAGATTTCAAAAACAAAAAGCTGGCTTATTGCCAGCTTTAATATTTACAGACCCTATTTGGATCCTATTAACTGTCGAGTGCGCTACAATTCTGTCACCGCTTCATCGCCCATCATTGATACACAGTTAATCTCATACTGATTAAAGGTAAACACACTCGGGCCATGGCTGCGCTTCGTGATCACCTTTTCATCGCCAAACTGGACCGTCACATGGGAATAGACCTTATTCTTGGCTTCCACGGTGTTCGTCTCCAACAAGGCCTCAAACTCTTCTTTACACATTTCAACCGCAAGCTTGGCTTTTTCTAGCTTATTGTTTTCTCGCAGTTTCAACTGTTCCAATTTCTGCTCATCTTCATCACTGCGCTCAGATTTCGGTGTTTTCTTGAATTCTAGCTCTCGTCTCACGACGTCCATTGTCGATTCTTGAGCCTCCTTATAACTCGCTTTAAGCTTAGAGATTCGCTCTTTATACATGGCAAACTTAGCAAAGCCTTCTAAATGAGTGGCGGTATCACCTTCCACCCCAAGGTTAATACAAGTTACCTTACCCCCGACTTTTGCTTCTCCGCCACTCAGCGTTCCTTGTTTGCCATTGCTATCGCTAACATGCAAATCTTTACCACAGCGGAGAACATTGTTTAAACAGTGTACTGACAGGTGGATATCTTCCGCCGCTTGCAGCTCTGAAAATTGTGCATAATTGGCTTTGATCGAACCACCTGATTTGACAATACAGCTTTTGGGATCACCTTCAGAAACGGTGTGACCAATGATCCCTTTCGCCACTTCAATATTACCTTGAGCTTGCACATTGGCACTTTCAATAAAGCCACCAACGGTGATCGAACCCGTCGCTCTCACCATCATGTCAGACTCAATATTGCCTTTCACCACAATAGAGCCTTTAAACTTAATATGGCCCGTCGCAACACCAATATTGCCTAAACAAAGGGCATTATCTACGTCGACCGTCTTCTCTTTTATGATTGGCATACCAGAGACACTGGCCAGCAATAAATTGGGATTATTAGGGGAAATATGAGAGCCTTTCCCTGCCACCAGCGCCTTGTCTTGTCCGGGCTTAGTCGGAATGACTTTACCTTGAACCGTCATACCTGGAGTCCCTTTGGTGGAAGGAATACGCTCCATTAAAGGCTCGTCGATGTCGACCGTGATCGTTTCGCCAAGGTCAAGCATATCCACTTTATCGCCACCATCATTCGCCTGCGGGGCCAAAACTTGGTGAGTGACATCCTCAACTAAGGCGACAAACTTGGCATCTTTTCCTTCTACCGGTTTCATGCCTTTCGCAACAGGTTGAGTAAACGTTTCTCCTGGCTTGAGTTGATTACTCATCACGAGTACTTTTTTCAACGCAAGTTTGTTAATCCCTTTCGTCACTTGCGCCTGCGCCAGACAATGAATAATTTCATTGCCTCTCAGCCCTCGGCCACCATAAGCGCCTGTAACAGTAATGCTTGCCAGCATATCCCCGTCTGATAAATCGACTTTAGCTTGCGCATTGCGAACTTCCGCGATAACAACCCCATCATAGGCGTCTTTTTTAAGGTCTTTAGCCAGCTTAACAAAACGCAGCATATCCTCTTCTAAGACGAACATGTGATCAGCCTCAAGATCCACTAACGTCTCTTGAAGCCCTGTTGAATCGAAATTCTTGTCGACAGTGATCGCTGCGGGTAAACGAGCAATCACCTGCTGTCCGTTATCTGACAGTGAGATGAATTTTTTCCACATACAACGTACCTAATAAAGGAATGCAACCATTTGATTCAGTTTATACAATTTGTTTTGGGTGAAAAATACATCAGTCTCAAAACTAAGGCGTACATCACTAAGGTGATATCTCTTCCACAAAACTGCTTGCCACTTAATGCTAGCTGTCTTCTGCTGATAGCACATTATCTCGCCTTAGCGGTATCAGCAGACGTTGTTATAAGAAGCAATAATCTTGCCACTCAGCTGGATTATGCATATTTAAACCATTCCCACACGCCCTAGCCATACAAAGTCTGGTACAGGCCGTTTTCCATCACCAATTGTTGGTGTTGGCCTGATTGAATCACTTTGCCATCTTCTAGGACATAGATGACGTCAGCTTGCTTAACTGCCGATAAACGGTGCGCAACAATGAGTGTCGTTTTACCCACAAGAAACGATTTCATGGCTTGATGAAGTGATGATTCCGTTGCTGTGTCTAGCGCTGATGTCGCTTCATCTAAGATCACGAAGTCTGGATTAGTTAACACCATCCGAGCAATGGCTAGGCGCTGTCTTTGCCCACCTGAAAGCCGTACACCTTGTCGTCCCAATTGCGAATCTAACCCTTCAGGCATGCTGTTAATGGCTTCCGTTAACTGGGCAACACTAAGCGCCGCATACAGCTCGTCATCAGTATGTTGTTCGCCTAACGTTAGATTCTGTCTTACCGTATCGTTGAAAATAATCGGCTGTTGCAATACCGGCGCGATTCTCTTTCGAAGTGCTTCGTAACCCACCGACTCAATCGGATGGCCATTGATCAATATGTCACCGCTTTCTTTCTGATAAATCCCCAAGAGTAATTGAATCAGGGTTGATTTTCCTCCACCAGAAGCTCCCACCAACGCCACGCACTGACCTTTTTGGATGGTCAAATTTAGGTTATCCAGCACGGTCCTCTCTCCATCAAATGAAAAACAAACGTTCCTGCATTCAATCTCAAATGACTCGTTGTCTTTAAATGGGTTTACGGTCGCAACCGGTCGTTTTTCGTCTTCCAGAGCTAACAAGGTGTTGATGCGTTTCATCGCGGCACTGGCACTGAACCACGAGTATTGGATACTCAGTAAATCTTGAATAGGCGAAAGCATGAACCAGAGATAACCGAAGATGGCAAAGATTTGGCCAACACTGAGATCCCCCATCAACACGAGCACGACCGCCGCTGCACGAAAGATTTCAAACCCAACGAGAAACATGAGAAAAGAGACTCGATTTGCCGCGTCAGATTGCCAGGCGTAACTATCAGCATCAATTCGAATATTGTTGGAATCTTCCTTGAGTTTGGTGAGATACAGCTGCTCTCGGCTAGAAGCGCGCAGTTGATAAAGGCCTTCTAGTGTCTCAACGAGTCGTTGTTGAAAACGCTCAAACGAACGATTTTCACGCTTTTTCAGCGTCTTAACTCTTTGTCCCATTAATCGAGAAAAATAAACAATGACAGGGTTAAGCAGCACGATAAAAAGCGCTAACTTCCAATCTAACCAAAACAAAACTGCCGCGATCCCAAGCGTGCTTAAAACCGCTATTAAGAAACGACTTAATGCGCCGCCAATGAATTGGTCGATGGTCTCAACATCGGTAACAAAATGGGCGGTAAGACTGCCACTGCCTAGTTCTTCATATTGACGCATGCTTATGTTGCCCAGCTTTGTGAGTAGCTGTTCGCGCACCATTCCTGTTAGCGATTTCGATATTAAAGTGAACTGCCTTGTTTGGTATATATTCAATGCTTGACTCGCCAATCGCATGACTACAACCAGCAAGGTGACAATAACGACATACCCAACCGGAGTCTGCCAAGGCTGGGGAACAAATGAATCTAACAATGCAATGCCGGCAGCGGGTTGTTGTAAAACAACTTCATCAATGAGCAGTGGCATCAATAACGGAATGGGAACACTCAAAAGTGTGGCAAAAATGGCAACAACATTCGCTACCATGATTTTGTGTTTGTGTTTAGCGGCCTGCTCTATTAGCCAGGTTCTATTGATCAATAACGTCGGCAAAATACTTCTCGTCTTATACAATAAGACCGCTCTGCATAAGAAGAGCGGTCGGTTTAGATTATCCGTGGAGGCTAAGAGAATTTAGAAATCGTACTTAGCGGTAATCGCGAAGCTTCGACCAGCCTGAGTATAGAACTTATCTTCTTCCGTTTGACCACGAACATCACTCCAGTTGTAGTACTCTTCATCTGTTGCGTTGAAGATACCCGCTCGTAACGTGACGTCTTTCATCGGCACGTAATACGCGGTTAAATCAACCACCGTTGAACTGTTAGGCGTAAACATCTCACTAGGTTGTCCCATACGGTTAGTTTCTGCGGTTACGTCAGATTGCTTTTTCTTCGCGGTGTAAGTCACTTTTAGTGAACTTCCCCAAACATTTGACGGTGCATCGTAGTTTAGGCCCAGTACCGCATTCCAAGGATTCACTGAATTCAATGGATCCTTGTTTCCGTCTTTGCCTTCTGTATACGCTGCGGCAACACGCGTACTCACGCCCTCAGCGCTGCCTGTGAGTTCATACCAATCCAATGTATTGGCAAACTCAACCCCTTTGATGGTCGCTTGGTTGATGTTCACATATTGGTATTCAGCAACCCGACCGTTCATACCTGTGTTTTGGTAATCAATAAAGTTGTCGTAGTCACTGTAAAAGACCGCCACTTCGGTTGAACTCATCGCTGTATCATGACGCCAGCCTAGCTCGTAAGAGACACTCTCTTCTGCTTCTAGATCCGGGTTAGGGATGCTGGCATAGCCGTGCATCGGATTACCGAATGAATAGAAGAGCTCTTGGAAATCTGGTGCACGGAAGCCTTGGCTGACTTGAGCAAAGATTTTGTTCTCTTGATTAAGAGAATAAAGCGCCCCTAAACGGCCAGTCACCGCTGAATCAGAATAGGCTTTGTAGAGCGTAGGATCGTACATTCCACCTTCAGGGAAGTTATTACCCGGATCGGTTTCAAAAGAATCGAATCGAACTCCTGGAGTTAGTATCAAATTGCCCATCGTGATTTCATCTTGGGCAAAAAAACCGTAACGCGTTTCAGACGCTTCCGGCATGTAGAAAACCACATTGTCAGCGTTTAGCGAGTTGTACTCGCTGTTGGTGTTAGCAATGTCTTTATTTGAGAACGAAGCGCCATACACAACAAAGTGTTCTGCTGAACCGATTTCAAAGAACTTATCGAGCTGAATATCAGCTTGAATGCCTTCGTCACTGTATACGTAATCTTTTTTCTGCACGTTACCCGGAGTATAACCGCGGCTTCTACTTGCAAACGTACGATCAGTAATGCCGTTCTGATCTTTGACCTGATAATCCAACTGCCACGTCAACTTGTCCGCGGCTAAGGATTCCATCGCCCAAATATGTTTCAAGCCAATGCGATAACGATCACTGATGTCTTCACCCGAGTAGTCGGTATATAAATCATCGGAAAACTGAGTCTTGATCGTGCTATTGACGTATTCGCCAGTAAATTCTAAACGGTGCGCTTGATTCAATTGATATTGAAGTTTGAGCAATAAGTTATTGGCATCAGAACTCTGTGGATCCACATGACCAAAATTATCGATTTCTTCACCATCTCGCCTTGTATACGCGACTAAGGTTTCTAAATCACCGAAACGATTTGCCAGTGCCACCGACTCACTGAAGGTATTGTCCGCCGATGAGAAGTTGAATTTAGCATGGCCGCCAACGTCTTTTCCGTCCGCTAAGAAATCAATCGGATCTTTGGTTTCAAATGCAACAATACCGCCAATGGCATCACTGCCTTGTAAAGAAGAAGCCGCACCTTTCACCACTTCAACGGATTTGATCATATCGATATCAACGTCTACTCGACCCGAGTTGATAAAGGAAGAGACATTTTTGAATTGGTTTGGCTGTGAAACGCCATCCACCAAAATCTTAATTCGATTTCCTTCCATTCCACGAATGTTAATGCTCTGAATGCCCTGGCGAGAGTCCGATTGAACATCAACACCAGGTGTATAGCTGAAAAGGTCATCGACACTGTTCGCCAAATTCTCTTCAATTTCCTGATCACTGATGACCGTCACAGAGGCAGCGGTATCCTGAATAGTTTGATTCGTGCGGGTACTAGACACCACAACTTGATCTAACGTGAATACTTCATCTTGTGCCAAAGCAACGGCACTATTTGATGAAAGAATCGCAGCAACCACCACGGCTAAAGGTTTTTTGTTAAGCATTTTTGTTCCTATTCCTAAATTTTGGGCAATAGAGTCCGTTGAGCAGATCGTCATGAACTGCCCTTATTATTTGAGTGCTCTATTGAATTTTATGTATTACGGCTAGCTTATTTCACTGCTCTCTGTGCTTCGTTTCTGCTCTTGAACATGCCCTTCGGTGAGGTGCATAAAACTGAGTAACTCATCACCGCTTACGTTAAACGCTTTACCAAAGCCTTTCACGTAGCGGCCTTTTTCGGGGACAAGTTGATAAAGGTTAAAATCGCCTAGCGTACTAAGGTTATCGATAATCTCACCAAAACGATGTCGCATGGCCGCTATCGCTTCAACACCGATGTCTGATTGCTTATCAATACAGGCAGCTTGGGTGTCAAAAGTGAGTCGGCGACGAGCGTAAATCGATTTCGCCTCTGCTTCATCTTCAATCATCATGATAGAGACCGATTTGGCGTGTTTTAGATTCTGCCCATGTTGAGCAATATCGCTGATCAAAATGAAGTATCCATGCGATGTGTGAGCAAATGGAGAGTAGCTCACGTGAGGAATACCATGATTCAAGGTCGCCAATTGGAGTGTTTGGCAACTTTCTCTAAACTCTTGAATTTCTGGTCCTAAGCGATCTTGTAGTCTCTGTTGTTTGTCTATCACGCTGTGTATTCCTTCTTTAACGCTTTAAATGCTTCGATTTGTTGTGGAATTAATTGACGGCTTTTGTCGCGCCCAAGATACACCTTAAAAACACAATGTCCTTGCTGTGTATAAAAACCCATGTAGTGACTTTCCATCGACCTAAATGGCTTACTAACAAACGCGATGTGCTTTACAAGGTCGATTTTCAAATGACCATGTAGCCCTTCTTTACCCATAATGTTGTAATATCCATGCGCCACTTTTCCTTTAGGAAACGGGTTTTTGAATTCAAATATCGACCCAAAAGAGTGCACGATTGTGGTGACCTTACCCCATTCTGGCAGTTGGCTAAGAATGGCTTCGGTGTTTTTTCCTTCGGTCACTGAAACACACTCGTCAGGCAGTGCGAGCGTAACCTCACCTTCTGTTAGGCCAAGTTGTTCTGCTAACGTTGATACTGCAATACCGCTTTCTTTTTCTAGCGACTGAGCGACTTTTTCTTTCACTTCGATGTAAGAACTGCTTAAAAACATCATGACTCCATTAAGCTACATTTGTGTTTGATTGACTTTGATTAAAAAGCGGTCGAATCACTTGGATAGTATTTTGTGCCAACGTTGTCGACCAAAACTGCCCAGCGAGCGAGAGTTCGACATATTGCTGACTCACCTCAACCAAGCCATTTTTTTGCCACGCTTTGAACAGTGGAATTAACGCATCAAATACCGGGAAATTCGCCACTGAATCCAAATTTGCTTTGGATAAGACACCACGATCAAAGTGCGACTTAATCGCGCTTTCTATTGCGGCATTGGGTGGGACATTCATGGCCCCCGCGACTGGAAACCTCTGATCTTCAATCGCCTTGATGTACTGATCCATGTCC
>NZ_JBNGCJ010000348.1:0-3505 GCF_049974785.1 Vibrio genomosp. F10 str. 9ZD137 | reverse complement strand
GGCGAGGTCGCGGCCGGCGCTGCGATATCCGCTTGGTATGGGTCAATGTTGTCTAGTGACACACCCGCTACACATAATTGAACAGCAGCGAGACGCAATTGCTGATCGCTATCCCCTTTAGGACTTGGGTTGATACTGATCGTGCAAAGCTCATCACTTTTGTCTGCTAGTGTTTTCTCAACCAGTTTGGTCAGAATGTTCTTTGGCCCAAATTCAACAAACACCCGTGCGCCTGCGTTATACATTTCTTCAATTTGAGCACTGAAATGTACCGATTGCAGCATATGCTGTTTAAAGGCTTTCTTAATCGCCTTACCATCTTTACCGTGCAGTTTACCTGTCGCATTTGAATACAACGGTAATGTTGGCGAGGTAAATGACGCTTTATCGATTGCAGATGCAAATGGCTTTTGAGCATGAGCAACGAGTGGCGTGTGGAACGCGCCAGACACAGGTAATGCAATTGCTTTAAAGCCTTGCTCAGTGAGTGCATCTGCCGCTTGTTTTGCAGCGTCAGTAGGGCCAGCAATAACAAGTTGAGTTGGCGCGTTGTAGTTTGCAATGCTCACACCTTCAAAGGCTCCAATACAAGTTTCAACATCGGCCATTTTGTTTGCATCCAAGAGAACGGCGTACATTGTGCCACTGTCACCTTCTGCTGGAGTTGCCGCCATTGCAGCGCCACGAGCGAATGCCAATTGGTAGTAATCGTCTTGCGAGATCACACCTGAAGCGCATAACGCACTCAACTCTCCAAAGCTGTGGCCTGCTACCATATCCGCTTTAAACCCAGCTTGAGATAGGATTTCAAACTGACCCATTGAAATGGTACCAATTGCGCTCTGAGCATTCGCCGTATTAGTTAATGCCGCTTCTTGGGCTTTCGTTGCATCAGCAGTAAACGTTGGAATCGGGAAGAGCACTTGAGACAGTGCCGTTTTCTTATATTGACCAAAGACTTGATCTGCTTTAGCCAAATGCTGACGCATTTCAGGGTAATGACATGAAAGTTCGCGCCCCATGTTTAGGTATTGAGAACCCTGCCCTGCAAACAGAGCTGCGACCTTACCCTCATTACCAGTCAAGGCTGATTCACGGAAAGTTGTTCCGTTCGGCAGTTGCCACTGCGCTTTATCTTGAGCTTCTATCATTGAGATAGCTTTCGCCAGCTGTACTTCAAGATCAGTGTGATCATTCGCCACTAACCCAAGACGAGCGTGGGATGCATCAATTTCACGTAGAGAATAGCCTTCTGCAAGCTTGCTTAGATCAGTGTTATCTGCAATTTTTGATTTTGCCTGATTCAAATTCGCAACTAATGCGCTACGTGACTCTGCACTGAATAAGAACGACTGAGGAACTTGGCGTTGACGGTATTTATCACCACGAGCATGTTCTTGTGTGTATTCTTCTAAAACGACATGGAAGTTTGTTCCCCCGAAACCAAACGAACTAATACCCGCCCGACGTGGTGTACCGTCAACACGGCGCATCCAAGGACGCGTTTGAGTGTTCAAATAAAACGGTGAGTTCTCGATGTCGAGTTTAGGGTTTGGTGCCGACACGTTGATCGTTGGTGGTAGCACTTTATGGTGCAGTGCAAGTGCCGCTTTAATCAGACCAGCAGTACCCGCCGTTGATTTAGTGTGACCGATTTGAGATTTAACCGACCCTAGAGCGATGTGTTGTTTTTGCTCGTTGTTTTCACTGAATACCGAGTTTAAACCCGCAAATTCTGCAACATCACCTGCTGCTGTACCCGTACCGTGGGCTTCAAGTAGCCCGAGTGTATGCGGTGCAAAGCCTGCATCATCGTAAGCACGTTTCAGCGCTTTCGCTTGGCCTTCTGGACGTGGAGCATAGATACTTTTGAACTTACCGTCAGAAGATGAACCAACACCTTTGATCACAGAGTAGATACGGTCACCATCGCGCTCTGCATCTTCCAGGCGCTTAAGCGCGACCATGCCAATCCCTTCACCAATCATCATACCTTTTGAATCAATATCGAAAGGTTGGATAGTTTCATTGGTTGTGAAAGCAGGTGTTTTAGAGAAGCTCATGTACATGGTTGGTGAGTTATCTGTACACACACCACCTGTGATCATCATTTCACTGCGGCCTTCAACCAGCTCACTCAGTGCCATACGCATTGCGGCAAGAGATCCTGCACACGCTGCATCTACCACACAGTTGATACCGCCAAGGTCAAATCGGTTCGCAATACGACCTGAAATGACGTTTCCGAGAGACCCCGGGAATGAGTTTTCTTCCCAGTGAATGTATTGGTCTTGGAATTTTTTGATCAGCATTTCGCTGTCTTCGTCACTAATGCCACTGCTCTTGAAGACTTTCTTCAACACAGGGTACTGCAGACGTGCGTTCAGGCTTTGTGCAATCTTTTGACCGCCACCCACACCGAGCGTAATACCAATCTTATCGCGATCATAACCTTCTGGAAGTTTTGCATCTTCAAGCACTTCCTTTGCTACGATCAATGATAGTAATTGGGATGTGTCTGTGAGCTCTAAAATGTTCGGCGGAAGACCAAACTCCATTGGATTGAAGTCAACTTCAGGAATGAAGCCACCTCGCTTACAGTAAGACTTGTCCGGCGTTGTTCTATCAGCATCATAGTAATCTTCAGGGCGCCAGTGAGTATCGGGCACTTCTGTAATCGCATCGATTTTTTCACTGATCAGGTCCCAAAACTTGTTTAGGTAACGAGAGTTCGCAAACATACTCGCCATTCCAACGATAGCAATAGGCATATCTTTAAGGCGTTTATTGAGTCGAGTGTCGTCTATAGATTCGGGTGTTGTTTTTTCGGATTGGCTCATTATGAGTCTCCACTGGAAATCACGAGGGGTGATGTCATATTTTGAAGCTGGCTTTTTAAGTGCATAGACAATAAATCCGTTTGAGATCTAGAAAAACACAGCTGAAAAGTCTGGTCGCTACTAATAAGCGAACAGTTAGAGATGATGCTTTGAGAGTTCAATGACTCGTCATAGTTGATATGAATCATGTGCGATTTAAGCGTTCATGTCTGCGGGCAATGTCCATTAAAATCCTGTCTAAATAATTGCTATATGAGATGCTTATATTCGCAATGAAAATGAATTAAGTTGACTAATGGTTGAGCAGATTAGCTGAGGCGACTAATTGATACAATGCTCTGAACGCCACGGACAATCTTGTCAGACCAGACGAATGCAGAGAAAAGGGTTTAAATTGATAAATGAATCGCCTAATCGATTGATTTTATAGGTTAAAATTTACAAAATTTGAGTTTATACTCTATTTTTGACGCGAGTGAGATCTAGCTCATGTTTTTGTAACCATTCATATAAATGGTTTTATTTTATAGGGCTCTACTTATCTCACTAGTAAATTTGGTATAGTTTGAATACAGTGATTTTTAAAGTCGAACATTGTCATTTCTCCCCTCCTATTTCTCTAGGGAGTGTTGATCTTTTTACAGCAACTTGATGGGTATTTAGAC
>NZ_JBNGCJ010000347.1:0-2203 GCF_049974785.1 Vibrio genomosp. F10 str. 9ZD137 | reverse complement strand
GCTCGAACTTCAACGTTTGCGTTAAACAATGCCACGCTGCCATACATCGTTAAATTAGCGAATAAAGGTTACCGCGAAGCTTTGCTTGAAGATAAAGGTTTCTTAGAAGGTCTGAACGTTATTCACGGTAAAGTGACGTGTAAAGAAGTAGCAGAGAGCTTTAACCTGGAATACGTAGCGCCAGAAAAAGCGATCGAAATGTTTAGCTAAACATACGCTTACTAATAAAAGGTCTAGTTATAAACTAGACCTTTTTTGTCTAAAAATTCTAAGCTTTTCAAGATCATCCCACCTGATTTTTTATTACGTATCGACCTTTAGAAACAAAAAAGCCCTCATTTTATGAGAGCTTTTTTGTTTCTTCTTCCTGCTTGTCTAAACATTTATTGAGCGACTTATCTAACCACTAATCGGAATGAGGTTTTTCGTTAAAAACCTGAGCGTTAGAATCTACGTTTAATTTAAAACGAGTGTTTATCTTAACAACCTGTGTTTACCTTAAAACCAGCACTCCAGTGCACTCTTATCTAACTGCCTAAATGCTCGGTTAAGAATTTGAGCTAACTCTTTATAACGCGGTTTGGATTTCATCGGCTCAAGTGCCATTCCCGTTTCCACGATTTTCTGATGCATTTCTCGATACCAGCTGGCTAGCGAAGGGGGTAACTGCTTGTTGGCTCGGTTTCCTAACCACCACATCCCTTGCAATGGCAAGCTAATCGCAAATAATGCAACAACAACGGCTTGTGGTAGCGCTTGTTGATTTTGAAATGCTACCTGAGTGATGACACTGATCGCGGCGATAGCAGGCATAACACGAATTGCAAATCGCGTTGCTTTGATGACTCGCTGCTCAGGAAATAAAATAGCAAGCTCTTTACGCATAGGCCACGTATCCATGTACTTCTGACCGTCTCTTAGGCTGTGAACCAACCCGACTTTATCATTCATAGAAATCTCTCACTATTGAATCGACCCATTGCTAAATTATTTTAAAGTTTCAATTTTTACAGTAAAAAATTGACTCAAAATAATATTCTTTCAATTTTTTTTGTTATATTTGTCGAATATCGCTATTCTTTGCACCCTCTATTACTCATTGTTGCTGTTATTTTCCATTTAGGCAACCATGACAATGATATCAGCAAGGATTGCGAGCACGACTTTCAGAGTAAAGTGGTGTCTTATTAAAAGGAAATTAAGCGAACTTTTTACCAAGAATAGTGTGTAACCCATACGCGGTCAGCTATTCTTGAGATTGATTTTCATCTTTTCTGATTTTTTCAGACGAATAACAGGTAGTCACACTCATGTCTAAGCTGGTTTTAGTTTTAAACTGCGGTAGTTCTTCTCTTAAATTTGCGGTTGTCGATGCAGTATCTGGCGACGAGCACCTTACTGGTCTTGCAGAATGTCTGCACCTTCCTGAAGCCCGCATCAAGTGGAAACTTGATGGTAAGCACGAAGCTCAACTAGGTAACGGCGCAGCTCACGAAGAAGCGCTAGCGTTCATGGTAGAAACTATTCTTGCTTCTAAGCCAGAGCTTAAAGCTAATCTAGGCGCTATCGGTCACCGTATCGTACACGGTGGCGAGCAGTTCACACAATCTGCTCTGATTACTGACGAAGTGCTAAAAGGGATTCAAGACGCGGCGACTTTCGCACCTCTTCACAACCCTGCGCATCTTATCGGTATCGAAGCTGCTAAGCACAACTTCCCTGAACTTAAGAACGTTGCGGTGTTTGACACAGCTTTCCACCAAACCATGCCTGAAGAGTCTTTCCTATACGCTCTACCATACAAGCTGTACAAAGAGCACGGCATTCGTCGTTACGGCATGCACGGTACTTCTCACCTATTCATCACTCGTGAAGTGGCGACTCTTCTAGATAAACCGGTTGAAGAAGTTAACATCATCAACTGTCACCTAGGTAACGGTGCATCGGTATGTGCAATCAAGAACGGTCAATCCGTTGATACTTCAATGGGCCTGACTCCTCTTGAAGGTCTTGTGATGGGTACTCGCTCAGGCGATCTAGACCCTGCAATCATCTTCCACCTGCATGACGCTCTAGGCTACTCTGTTGAAGAAATCAACACGATGCTAACGAAAGAGTCTGGCCTTGCTGGTCTAACTGAAGTGACTTCTGACTGTCGTTTCGTTGAAGACAACTACGGCGAAAAAGAAGAAGCGACTCGTGC
>NZ_JBNGCJ010000346.1:0-3883 GCF_049974785.1 Vibrio genomosp. F10 str. 9ZD137 | reverse complement strand
ACTTGATGGACGAAATGGAAAAATCAGCCAGAACCAACACCTAAACCTTGGCTTTACCCATTGACGAATGCGCAAGTGAAAAAACAAATAAAGGAGCAATGCAAACTGTAAAACCCTTTTCTAAATCCAATACACTTTGACGATTTGATTCGGAAAAACACCAACAAAGCGTACTCGCTAAACTTCAAATAATCCTAATTTAGAAAGCACCTTATAACGCTTTTTAGACGGAAAAAATCGTGTTTAGCTCTCACGCTACCGCCTTCTATTTTTTAGAATAGTTTCATGTTAAAACATTTAAGCATGTAAATCAGTGCACTAGGCATTATTAAACTAATCACCTATCACAAAAAGCGGAATTTTTCCGCATAACTTACTTTTTGTTCACTATGGTCAATGCATGTATAAAAACACAGTGCAAAGAACTAGTATGAAATCACCATTTTTGACTTATATAAAGGAATACATGGGCGCTCGCCATTACGCAAGGAAGACCATTGAAGCTTATCTATATTGGATTTGCCAATTCATTTATTTTCACCACAAAGCGCACCCTAAAGATCTTGGTGTAAAGGAAGTCGAAGATTTTTTATCCGATCTCGTGATATCTAGAAATTTAGCGGCTCAATCTCAGTGTCAGGCACTAAATGCATTAGTGTTTTTATACAAACACATTATTGCTGAACCTATCGAAGTAGATATGCGATTTCGAAAGTCGTCGAGAGGTAAAAAATTACCAACCGTCCTGACGGTTAAAGAAGTGGGTGCACTTCTTACTCATGTAAACGTGCATCATTTATTGCCAGTACAACTTATGTATGGCTCTGGGCTGCGCCTTATGGAATGCTTACGTTTGAGGTACCAAGATATTGATTTTGAGTATTGCGCGATCAGAATATGGCGAAGTAAAGGGAATAAAAACCGAGTGGTCACGCTAGCCAAAGAGCTCATCCCGCCAATTCGACACCAACAAAAGCAGGTGAAAATAATTTGGCAGCAGGATCGAAAGCAAGATGACTTTTCAGGTGTATGGCTTCCAGACGCACTGGCCAAGAAATACCCTAACGCAAATAAGGAGCTGAATTGGCAATATCTGTTTCCTTCTGCAAGGCAGTCGATGGACCCTAACTCTCAGTCTTATCGTCGCCACCATATTAACGAGTCGAGCGTGCAAAAAGCGGTAAAGCATGCGAGTAGAAAGGCTAAAATCGGTAAAAATGTCTCTTGCCATACGTTAAGGCACTCCTTCGCAACCCATCTCTTAGAAAGTGGTGCAGACATTAGAACGGTACAAGAGCAACTGGGGCACACAGACGTCAAAACTACGCAAATTTACACGCATGTGATCGATAGAGGAGCAAGCGGAGTAAAAAGCCCGCTCTCAAATCTAATGTAGCCATCCAGTACATAAAGTTAGACCTGACATTACAGGGAAGATATTCCACTTTCTCAAGAGTGCTGTCGATAACTGTCCACTAACAGCACCAAAATAGCAAGGCGTTCAACAACCTTATATGGACAGCATCTAACACATATAGGGCTACTTATCTTGTGAATGTAATGATTCCGAAAACTGTACCTGGCATCGAAGTCCAGCGGAAAGGTCACCCTTTTTATTATCCAGTGCAATGGTTATCGCAAAGGTATTGCTGGCAGCATCAATGATCGGGTCAATAATCTTCACTTTTCCTACATGCTCTTGCTGTGAACCTAATGTAACCAAACTTACGGATTCGTTCTTTGTAACGGTTCCATAAAGTTCAGCGGGTAAAATCACTTCAGCATGAATAGGGTTAAGTGTCACTAAACGAAGAAAGGGCGTTTCATCAACAAACTCACCAGGATCTTTTATTCGTTCTACAACCACCCCTGAAATGGGGCTTCGCGTTTCTCGTAGCTCAAGTCGAACCCGTGCTTCTTTGAGCTGATAGGCGGCCAATTTTTGCTCAGTCAGCATCTCATCCTGTTCGTTTTCTGAGATCAAATTCTTTTTGAAAAGATCCGCATTACGCTGAACCTTTCGATTGGCAAACTCTAGGCGTGCAAGAACAGTATTCATTGCAGCGGTTTCAAGTGAAGAACGTAACGTCATCACCACCTCACCTTCTTTAACCTTATCCCCTCTTTGCACTCGAATGTCTTTAATCACCCCTTGCACTTCACTGCTCAGTTCCACTTCTGAACTTGGTTCAAGTAAACAACTTAATGGAGCGACGCTCATCGTTTGGGGGAAATCATCGGCAAAGCTGTCCTTCGTCGTTCCCATCGCGGCGATACACAGGAGAGGCAAAGTCCATTTTTTATGTTGCTCTTTCATCTCAATTATACCTTCTGATCGGAGAAAGACAGCGTTTCTTGCTGCTGTTCGTCTTGTTTCAATAACTCTTTGCGAAGTCGCTCATGCTGGCATTCTATTCGACGTTGACAACGGCGTACACCTTTTAACAATAACATGTTTTTCAAACTGTTAGGAATAGGAGCATTGAAAATCTGATTCAGTACTTTTACCCAACCGTCACTTAGCACACTGTCTTGCAACGATAAGATAAGCTCATAACTGCCTTTATCACCCTGCCGAGCACTTCGACCTTCCAGCTGTCGATCAACCCGCGAAGAATCATGCAACCCAGTAATGATCACATGCAAACCGCCTTGTTGTTCCGCTTCTTGCGCTAACTTAATATCGGTCCCCCTCCCGGCCATACTGGTAGCAATAGTGACCTTATTCACCCCTCCAGCAAGGCTGACGATATCGGCTTCTTGCTTATCCTGTCTTGCGTTTAAGACTTGGTGGTCTACCGCGAACGAAGTCAATTTTTGGCTTAACGTTTCAGAGGCTTTTAACGACTGAGTACCGATCAATATCGGACGACTACTCACCGCTTTAAATTTCTTAATTTGCTCTACGACCGCAATCCATTTCTCCTCTTCAGTTCGGTAGACCGTCTGACCAAGAAGAACGCGTTGCGAACGTTTGTTTGTGGGAACGTTTACCACTGGTAAGCCATAGATACGCCAAAATTCAGCTTTGACTTCATCGGCGGTTCCTGTCATCCCAGCGAGGTGGTGGTAATAACGGAAAAAATTCTGAAAACTGATACTGGCTAATGTCTCTCGCGGATTACTGATTTCACACCCTTCTTTTATTTCAATCAACTGATGAAGGCCACGTTCCCATGTTCTGTCTGGCATTCTACGACCAGTATGTTCATCAATAATAATGACTTTGCCATCTTCAACCAGGTAGTGTTTGTCATATTCAAATAGGTAATGCGCCGTTAATGCCTGTTTAATCAGTTCCAAACGCCTAACTCGGCCGCGCCAAAGCGCACCAAATTCGACGGTAATTTCAAGGATCTTTTCCTCTCCAGAGGGCGTAATATCGATGAGTCTTTGCTGCTTTTTAGTCTTGTAGTCTTCACCTTCGGAGAGCTGAGATACCAGTGAGTATGCTTGTAAGTACATCTCTTCCAATCCACTATGTCCGGCTTCTTCACCTGAAATAATGAGGGGTGTTGTAGCTTCATCCATGCACACACCATCCGCCTCATCGACAACAGCAAAGTGAAGACCGCGAAGCATAAGTTTGCCAAGTTTTTCACTTCGCATAGAAGGTAACACTCTCAGCGCGTGTAACTGCAAAGCATCACAGCTTCCTGCTAGTTGAATGCGATCTTTTAAATAGTCAAAAGCCAGCTCGTTGTTCGTGCAGTAAACAATGTCTTTGCTGTATTGCTGTTGACGTTCGTCCAACATCAGGCCTTGAATCACGATACCGACGGACAAGCCGAGTCGATGATAAACAGGCATCATCGTTTCTGCGTCACGCTCGGTAAGGTAATCATTGACCGTAACAACGTGAGTGGGAATACCCGATAACGCT
>NZ_JBNGCJ010000345.1:0-7679 GCF_049974785.1 Vibrio genomosp. F10 str. 9ZD137 | reverse complement strand
CGCTCGCCGCCGCCGCCGCGTGAGGACCAGTACCTTGTCCCGCTTCGTTAGAGTAAACACCACGCTTAACACCCCAACCGATAGCAGCACCAAAGCCTGCCATAGGCGTAAATGCATCACCAATGATCATGGCAAAGATACGTGGAACTTCACCAATGTTCAGAAGGATAATCACGAACGCTGTAATGATGTACGCAAGAGCCATGAAAGGAACAATGATTTGAGTAAAGTTAGCAATACGCTTAACGCCACCAAAGATAATGAAGGCAAGAATGATGCAAACAACCGTACCAGTAAAAATTTTAGCAAAACTGAATGTGCCGATAGCGGTTTCAATCATGTCGCCCGAGCCGAATGCCGCTTCTACTGCATTACCAATACTGTTTGATTGGACACCAGGAAGAAGAACACCACACGCAAAAATCGTCATGATTGCGAAGATCCACGCATACCATTTCTGACCCATCGCTTTTTCGATGTAGTAAGCCGGACCACCGCGGAACTGCCCTTCATCTTCTTCTTTGTAGATTTGGGCTAAGGTTGACTCTGTGTAAGCCGTTGCAGCACCAAAGAAGGCAACAACCCACATCCAGAATACGGCCCCAGGGCCACCAAATCCGATAGCAGCGGCAACCCCAGCAATATTACCCGTACCGACTCGACCAGATAAAGACACCGCTAGGGCTTGAAATGATGAGATACCTTTACTTGAGCTTTTTCCTGACAGTAGCAAGCGCCACATTTCAAAAAAGTGACGAACCTGAACAAATCGAGTCAAGATGGAATAGAACAATCCCGCCCCAAGACACAAGTAGATAAGCACTGGGCTCCAGATAATTCCATTCAAAAAGTCAACGAACGACTGCATGAGCATTTTCCCTGTTTATGTTGTGATTATTTTTCAGTCGATAGATTAACGGTTTTGTAGCGTAATTGTTAATAGTTTTGTCTGTTTCGGTTTCTTGATGTGAACAAGTGCACAAAACTGGTTTGCATTTGATTTACCGAGGAAATAACTATTTAGGCGTTAATGAGGTGTTAATTTGTTCCTTTGTTCGATTTTGAATGGGGTTATATCTTGGTTGAAGTGCATTTTCTAATTGGTTTTTAATTCTTTATTCATTCACTATTTTGGCTTATTAATCTAGTGGGTGGTGTATTTATGCTGTTTGAAAGTATTTGGCGTGTTTTAGGAGAGGTTAAAGAAAGAAAAGGATTTTCAATGGCAACTTAATCGCGAACTCCTACAATTAATTATTGAGGGGTACGACTATGAAATCAGAACAAAGCCAATGCCGTTATCAAAGCCCCGATAACTGGCGTTGTGACCAATCTTGTGGAGAGTCGGAGTTATGTTACTGGCACGATCCAAACGTAGACAAAAGCAATGATAATGTACGTGAAAAGATTGAAAACTGGGCCGCCGAGGGTAAACCTTTGGATGGATTTCAGTTGGCGAGAACAAATTTGGTGGATATCAACCTGGTAAATAGAGGAAACAAAGAAGGCTACAAGTGTCGAGATGTGGATTTTTATCGTGCAGATTTATCGGATGCTCACTTTTTTGGCTTAGATCTAAGAGGGTCATCAATGATGAAAGCCAAGTTAAATGGTGCAAATTTGCATTGTGCACGATTGGATAACTGCAATTTATTGGGTGCAGACCTGAGCCGAGCCAAACTTGAAAACATCGAATGGGGAGGTTCGTTAAAACAAGAGATAGATACGCGATTGGCGATGAAAGAGGGTGATCGAAGGCGAAGCATCTCATTGTGCCAAGAAGCGGAAGAGGTGTGTCGTAACATTCGCAAGCAGTGTGAAAAACAAGGTTTATTTGAAACCGCGGGGGTATTCTTCAAAAAAGAAATGCGTTATCGGCGCTATCAAATGCCATTGATGAGCTTGAACCGTATTATTTCAAAGACCGTTGATGTTTTTTGTGGTTATGGCGAGTCGCCAATAAGAGTCGTTGCATTTTCATTGGGGCTTATTCTTACCTGTGCGATGGCGTATTTTGTGTTGGACACCACCGCCAGTAACCCGATATATGAAGATATCGAAGGGTGGCGTTTCTATCTGTTCGAGTTCTTTAACGCCTTGTATTTTAGCGTGGTCACTTTTACAACGTTAGGGTACGGGGACATATCCCCTGTTGGCGTGGCTCGATTCATTGCTGCATTTGAAGCGTTTATGGGCAGTTTTACCATGGCACTGTTTGTGGTTGTTTTCGTAAAAAAAATGACGCGATAAAAGGATTGCAAACATCAGAGAAGCCAACGACTCAGCGGCTTCTCTGGTTTCGCGCCTAAATGATATTCCCACTTTCTGCTGTTAACAAACCTTCATCTTTTCCACACATAACCGATTTAGACTGAAATAAAACGTATATAAAACAGGTGAATTTACATCCTGTGTAAGTTTTTTGTGGATCAAGCGGTCTGCTTAATCGGGAGTCTTGTGTGTCTGAGTATGACCGTCGAACTTTTACGTTTATCACTCAACCGTTTATTGCACGATCGTTTATTAACTCGTTGATGACAACGATCGTTTATTACGCAACGCATGAGTGAATTGGGCTATCGGAATAACTTCGCTGTGGAATGGAGATGTGAATGCCAATGATTACCGACCTACAGACAGAGCTGTTTAGCAGTACGCATTCTGCTTTGTGGATGTTTGCTGGGGTGATATTGCTTTCCTATCTTTTGGAGGATCTCGCGATCGTTTCTGCGGCTAGCTTGGCGATGCAGCAACTCATGTCGCCTTCGTTAGCCTTGCTTGCCATTTTTATTGGGATAACAACCGGTGACATTGGGCTTTATTACCTCGGAAAAAGCGGTCGTTATTTTCGTGGGGTACGTTACAAAGCGTTAACGAGCCGACACTTTCGTACATTAAGACGAAAGCTACATCAACGCACTTTTATCAATTTATTTTTCATCCGATTTATTCCAGGAATGAGGACAGTTGGGTTCACTTTAAGTGGCTTTTTTGCCATTCCATTACCTCAGTTTTTGTTGGCGGTGTTAACCGCGAGTAGCATTTGGACGTTGGCTGTGTTCGGCGTTATCTATTCGCTGGGCAGTGCAGATTGGTTGCAAACCGGGGTTTTCCAATGGTTAACGATTCCTGTTGCATTATTGGTGCTTTTTTCCGTCAACCGAATTCTTAATAAATCACTCTCTAGAGGTTTTTCATGAGCTTGAACAATGGTGTGGTATGCATTGCCAAAAATAAAATCAATGCAGGGATGCCAAAACTCGAGGTAGAGACAACGCGAGCGGTTTCACCGTACGAATTTTTACCCAGTTGGTTTTTTTACACGCCAGTGCTCATTCAAAGCCTGTTGTTAGGAGCGAAACACCGAGATATCGCCTTGCCACTTATCGCGAATCCAAGCATTAAATTAAGTGGAATGGTCGGAGAATCAAAACACGATATTCTTTCACTCGCAGGTTCAAAAGCAAGGGAATCGATTTCACGCTATATCCTAGTGACAAAAGGGCATGAATCTGTTTCTCAGCAGTGCACATTAGCACTGGCCGCCATGAAAAAAAACAATCTGGAATTTCCTATTGTGGCTAAGCCGGACTTAGGCTGTCGTGGTGCAGGGGTTCAGTTATTACGTTCACCAGAACATTTGCACGGTTACATAAAAGCGTTCCCCAGCAATGCCCGTTTCCTTCTACAGGAAAAAGCGCCATATCAAGCCGAGGCGGGTGTTTTTTATGTGCGCTACCCTGGTCAAAAACAAGGTGAGATCATCTCTATGACTCTCAAGTATGCCCCCTCAGTGACAGGTGATGGCGTGAGTACCTTAAAGCAGCTTATCGAACAGTGCCCAAGAGCAGGGCAGTTATCTCATCTCTATTTCCCAAGACACCAAGACAAACTCGATTGGGTTCCTGAAAAGTCGGAAGAGTTCCCGTTGGCGTTTGCCGGAAGCCACAGTCGAGGTTCTATTTTTAGGAATGGGAATCACTATATCAGTCCGATGTTAACGAAGAAGTTGGACGAGATATTTGACGATTTAGCTGGGTTTCACTACGGCAGGTTGGACATCAAATTTGAAGATATTGATCGGTTTATGGCGGGTGAAAAATTTACCATTTTGGAAATCAATGGAGCGAGCAGCGAAGCCGCCCACATCTGGGATTGCAACACGCCACTGAAAGAGATTTTTTCTACGTTGCTCAAGCAATACCGAATTTTATTTGATATTGGTGCCCAACAAAAACGACTGGGACACAAATCCCCCCCTCTCTCTGTGTTACTGAATGCCTGGCGAGAAGAAAAATTATTGACTCAGCACTACCCCGCGACCGACTAAATAACAACGAATTATAGGGATAAATATGCTTGTACTTTCAACTCAGAGCTTGATACCGGAAAGGGACGGTGATGCAGAAGCCCCCATCATGTCTCCTGTTATATCGGGTGCGATTGAAACCCTAGATCAAGGCCTTCAGTTTCTAACTGGGATCACTGACGCTCAATATGGCTACGATGCTCAGCCTTATCTTTCTAGCTCAATTGGCCAACATTTTCGTCATTGGCTTGATATCTTTCACGCACTTTTTCAAGAGGGTAGTCATGTGGATTATAACCAAAGAAGAAGAGGGCATGAGGTCGAAACACAACGCCAGATTGCCATAGAAGAGATCCTGTATTTTATTGAAAGACTCAAAACGACAAAGACAAGCGATCTTATTGCCCCCGTGGTCATCGCTACCGAAGTGTCGCTGAAAAAAAGTAAGGTTTGCTTAATGTCGTCAACGTTTGAACGTGAGTTAACCTTTGCGGCCTTGCACGCCAACCATCATTTCGCAATGGCAAAAGTGGTGACCACTCTTTTGGCCATTGAAACGAGTGATGATTTTGGTTTGGCACCGGCTACCGCCACATTTATTCGGGGGCAATAGTATGTGTTCTGTTTCTTGGTTGGTGGATGACGATGGCTACCAGATATTTTTTAACCGTGATGAGCAAAAAAGCCGTGCTCTTGCATTGCCGCCTAGACAAATCACCGTCGACGGAACCGATGTGATCATGCCGATTGACCCTGTTGGAAGTGGTAGCTGGATCAGCTTGAATGAGTTTGGGTTGTCACTTTGCTTGCTCAATAACTATCAAGGCCCAGCAAATAACTATCAAGGTTCAGTAAACAACGATCAAGGTTTACTCAGCAACGAGCAAGGTGTGATGCCTTCGGCGATAACCGAGAAGAAAGAGACGTTAATGAGCCGAGGGCTACTGCTTAAGCACCTGTCTAGTTACTCCGAAGTCGAGAAAGTAGAGCAAGCTTTTAGGCAATGGGATCTTCATCGTTTTGCGCCTTTTACATTACTGGCTTTTTCTCCGTTGCTCAAAACGGATAACCCTTACGTTACTGCCTTGGAATGGGATGGTCAGAAGCGGCTTATTCATTTAACCGACTGCCCGCTATTTTCATCAAGCGTTGATTTAGAAGCCGTGACCGCTTATCGGTTAGAACAGTTTTCTAAATTGACCGCGAAAGATAAAAGCGTTCAAACCCTATTGGAATTTCATACCCATCATCATCCGGAGCATTTGCACCGCTCAACCTGTATGCATCGAGAAGATGCCCAAACGGTGAGTTTTACCTATTTAAATGTGTCTAAAAATCGCCAATACATGGCCTATGTTGCTGGTTCTCCATGTGACCAATTGTCGGAACAAACGCTAAAGCAACATCAATATGCTCTTCGTCTTAACCGCTGCTTGGCTTCTTGAGTGACAACCACGCTCACTAGAACGCCAATAAAATTGAAAAGGAATTAAGTGTCCATATGAAAACATTAATTAACGTCAACATCATCTCAGCATTATTACTGCTATTTGTGAGTTCTTTTAGCTACGCAAGCGATGAAGTGTATACCGGTTTTTTTAACAACAAAGCACTCAGTGGCTACGACAGTGTTGCGTACTTTACAGAGAACGCACCAGTAAAAGGTCTCGCTGAATTTAAAACGGAATACAAACAAGCAAACTGGTACTTTTCGTCTCAAGAAAATCTGCAGGCCTTTATCGCCAATCCTGAAAAGTATGCGCCGCAATACGGAGGTTATTGTGCCTGGGCGATTTCTGAAAAGAATGATTTTGCCCCAGGCGATCCAGAGCAATGGTCTTTGGTGGATGGGAAGCTATATCTCAATTACAACGAAGGTATTAAGAATAAATGGGAGTCTGACCGTACTCATCATATTACTCAAGCAAACCAAAATTGGCCCTCGTTAATTCAATAATTCGATTGAACTACGTCAAATACACAAGGTGACCACCATGATAGATAGTCCTTTTCGTTTGCCGAGATATACCCCTTTTGGGATTGGAGAGTCCGTGGTTGAATGGGCGACGGGTTTATCTAAACTTGATCGCTTGTATCAGCAAAGGCCCAAAACGCGGACAAGTTTCGAGTTTATGAACTACACGCTCAACGCGCTCAATATTCAATATCAAGTAGAACAAGGCATTGTGGAGAGCATCCCTAAATCAGGGGCGACGGTCATTGTGGCTAATCATCCATTAGGGGCGCTTGAGGGCGTTATTTTGGCGGATTTAATGGGCGCCGTTCGTAAAGACGTCAAAGTGTTAGCGAATCAACTTCTGAAACGTCTTCCTGAGATCAACGAGCTGTTTATTGGTATCGATGTGTTTAATGGAAAATCATCGCAGCGAACCAATACCAATGCAATTCGCGAAGCGCATCGTCATTTATCGGAAGGAGGCGTTTTAATTGTTTTCCCTGCTGGCGAAGTCTCTACCTATCAAGAGGGGAGCGATTCTTTGTTGGATATAGAGTGGAGTCAATCGGTCGCGAAATTTATTAAACGCAGTCAGGCTACAACGGTGCCGATTTTCATCAATGGTAAAAACAGTGCCTTGTTTTATCAAGCTGGGCGAATTCATCCATTGCTTAGAACCGCACTACTAGGTCGAGAGCTGCTCAATAAAAAAGCGTCAAGCATCGCTATTTCCATAGGCAGTGCTATTCCATTTTCTGAACTTAAGGGTTTTGAACAAGACAAGGACATTGTTCATTATTTAAGGCTGAATACCTATCTGATGAGCCAACATTCAGCGGCAACTCCAAATGAGCATTGGGTTCAGGGAGCCTCATCCGTGTTTCAGACGCCGATCATTGCCCCATTACCTCAGGATCAACTGCATTTAGAAACCTCTTCATTGCCACCCTCGACCTTACTGTTTGAGCAAGGCGATTATAAAGTCTATTGCGCGCCAACTCAGGCGATTCCAACCGTGATGCAAGAGATTGGTCGAATACGAGAAGAGAGCTTTCGCGCGGTTGGCGAAGGCAGTGGCCTAGCCTGCGATGTCGATGAATACGATCTGCATTACTATCAATTGTTTGTTTGGAATGAAAAGGAACGAGAAATCGTTGGATCCTATCGAATGGGGTTGGTTGATGAGCTTGTTGAGAAGCATGGCTTAGACGCCCTCTACTCGCGAAGCCTTTTTCAATATGATCAGAGCTTTATTGATTCACTGGGTAAGAGTCTTGAATTGGGCCGCTCTGTCGTGGCGAAAAAATACCAACGTAATCTGAGCTCGTTATTGATGCTTTGGAAAGGTATCGCTGCCTTTGTTCAGCGTCATCCCCAGTACACCCATTTATTTGGCCCAGATCGGAAGAGCGG
>NZ_JBNGCJ010000344.1:0-2549 GCF_049974785.1 Vibrio genomosp. F10 str. 9ZD137 | reverse complement strand
CGGTTGCCGCGATTAACCCAGCGCTGACCGGTGGCTTTTTGGTCTTCCCACGATTGGGCGCAATGACAGGGACAATGGAAATCCCTGGCTTAACCGATGATAAAGATGATCTGCTTGGGTATTCAGCAAGTCTGATCACAGCAAAACACATTGGTAAAAGCGGTGCTTATGTCTCTGTTGTACCAGAGTGGATGGACCTTTCTGGTGATGATATCGACATGCAAAACTTATCGGTTAAAGTTGCACTGAATGTGCCGCTCAACAGCAACCGTACTTGGTGGCTGAATACTCGCTACGACTTCGTTAAATCAAGTGTCGATTACAAAGACGCAGAATTAGCGGGCACTGGTGAGTGGCAAACAGAAGCATGGCTTGGTGTGCGTTACTACTTCTAATGAGCACCACACTTTGATAGGTTGATAACGATTGCCCTGAGTGTTGCACTTATTATTGGGCATTCAGGTTAATCTATCATAGTGAACACAGCATGCTGATTGTGTATTAAAAAATAAAGCGTCCAATTGGACGCTTTATTTTTATTGTTGCGGAATAGCTTAATATTTAAAAATAAGTATTTTTTATTTTTAAAAGCTGATTTAGCGATCGGTTAAATTTAAAAGAAGATTAAAAGTGTAATAACGGATCGCTTTCAAATACTACCGATTGAACTCATAACGGTAGTTAACGCTTAGCTTCTCTTCACTACCATAGATTGTGCTATCAGATGCCATACCAAACAAATTGAAAGAATGCTGTTTGTTAATACGATAGCTGACACCTGCACCTGCCCAGTAGATCTCAAGATCTTGAGAGCCTTGCGTTGTACCTAAAAATGCCATGGTTGTCCAATGTTCTGACCACGGTTTAAACGCAAAAGCCCCAACATATAACGCATGACTCGTTACAGGGATAAACACTGCACCATTGGGTTCTACTGAGATATCGTGATCGCGAATTTCACCATCGTTGTAGCTATAGCCACCCATGACAAAGGGTTGCCATCCACCCGGTGTAAAATCAAAGTAACTTAGAGGAACAAAGGTGCCCAAATTGTATGAGGTGTTATGAGAGTCATCATCATACGTCGTCTTACGGAAATTGAAATTGAGTATCCCAATATCAAACAACCATGATCCCCCCAAGCTCCACTCGGAAGCATCCTGGTTAATGGTCGCATTGATCATGCGAGCTTCATCTAAACCCAATGAGCCAGATATTGTGACATTATCGCCAGAGAAACCGGCACCGGCTTTGGTAATGACCTTGGTTGGATCTTCTGGGTTCTTTTCAGTTTCTGTATTTTCAGCAAATGAAAACCCTGACGTCATCGCTAAGGTTAACGCAAGTGAATAGAGCGGGAGTTTTTGTGACACGTAAGATACCTAAATAACGAGTTGGAAAGTGATATAAAAATATAATTATGCATTTTTATATCCTTGATAAATTGTGTGGATCCTATCAACGGCACCAAGATGAAAATAGGTCATTTAAGGACAGATTTACCGATTCTAAATAGATAAGAATGACGGTAAATGTCAGTTGCCCACTTTATAGTATGTGGTGAAGCCAGTATGCAGGCTTTATTAGTGGCTTATATAGTCCTTAATTGATTGGCTATAGTTGATTGGCTATCAAATTATCTCACTTCATAAGAAAAACGGACAAAATATACACCTGTGTAAATCGATTGTTATTCCGTTGTCTTTTATAGATCTAGATCACCTACTTACCGCATTGGTGTCACCAAAAGACCTATGTAGCATAGCCATTTAATCTTACTCTACGGCGACAAAAATGCCTTATTAACACATTGAAATTCGATGGCATTTTTAAAATGGTGCAAAGTAAATTGCGCCTAGCGAATTTTTTGAGTCATGCCACTCGATAAAAGCTGGCGACTTATAAAGGGCCGCTTTTTGTGCCAATCACAGTAACTAAGCGATCAAAAATAGCACAGTAAAAATGCTGGATAACAAGGCAAGATTTTCGTTAAGTCTTTATTCTACAATCAAAGATTCAAACGCCGTTATGACGTATTTTAACCAGCTATGATGACCAGTTATTCACTGAGATTGGTATTGATAAAACCAATAGTAAGCCAACAAACACTCTTATGAATATGACAAAATTACCTTTTCTGGCACCTTGTTTGATCGCAACGTCTGCAATGACATTGGCCTCACCTGCACTATCGGCGAATGAGACGGAATACTCTTTCGGTGGCTCGATTAATACGGTTTTTCTCTTCGATAGTAATGTATCAGGAGCGGGGGCTAATATTCCTGCTGATGCTTTATATAACAAAGAGACTTATGGCGATAATAAAATTGATGCCACACTGTCTCAGCTTAGTGCAGGTGCGAAGCGCACTCTGAACGATGGTTCAACTATATCGGCGCGTTATGTGATGGATTTCAATGCTAAAAATGATTCATCTGTATCACCACGTATACGTGAGGCGTATCTACGTTGGAATAAGGGTTCCGGTCAAATCATAGCTGGCCAAACCTGGTCAACCCTGATGGACATTAGAAAAGATCGGAAGAGCG
>NZ_JBNGCJ010000343.1:0-5420 GCF_049974785.1 Vibrio genomosp. F10 str. 9ZD137 | reverse complement strand
TGACTCTGCGGCGGCAGCGGCACTTAAGTCATCAGTTGTCGGTCCGAGTCCACCATTTACGATGACAACATCACAATTGAAACTTAGCATGAGTATTTCTTCTTTCAGCGCAACCAAACTGTCACCTACGGTGGAGCGCTTATACAAAGAAAAACCATTAGCAAAGAAAAGTCGTGATAACCAAGCGGCATTGGTATCAACAATATCTCCGTAGAGGACCTCTTCCCCCGTACTAAGCATTGCGATTTTTGTCATTAATATTTCCTATCATTTAGAACTGCAATGCTTATCATCACATACTTTGATTAAAATTATGCAACGTTTACTCTCATGATTCGAAAATAATCTTCATAACTCCCTAAAATAGTTCATTTTATGGTTTCTATTACCGGTCCTTTATTAGATAATTGTGACTAGGATCTTATAAACATAATAATGGAGCCACCGTGCTAAAGAAAAACATCGCTGCAATGATGTTATCGTTTTCCGCTTGTGCAAACGCCAACAACTTTAACGTCAATCAACATATAGAATTTTCTTACACGGTCGATTGTGAAAATAGCTTCTGTCTTAACGACAGCACATACTCTTACCAACCTACGTTGTTCCATAATGAAGAGAGCTTCATGCTCTCATTGAAAGAACCAGAGCTTAACGTTGAAGACCCCGGTCTACCTAAATATCTTGTCATGCAAGATGAAAAAGACTGGGACTACCTTATGGGGCAAACCTACACTATCTTAGGTCTAAGCGTGGCGACTGTGGGCTTAATGACGCTATTACCAGAGTCCATTACAAAATGGGATGAAGAAGACCGTGATATGAGTCAATTAGGCTCAAAATGGAAAGATAACATCAGTGCAGGTCCGGTATGGGATCGCGACGAGCACTTTTTGAATTATGTGATGCACCCGTATTTTGGTGGTGTGTACTATACCGCAGCAAGACACGCAGGTTTTAACGAGTTTGAATCATTTGTCTATTCTGCTGCTATGTCTACCTTCTTTTGGGAAATGGGCGTGGAAGCGTTTGCTGAAGTCCCTTCTTGGCAAGATATATTTGTTACCCCATTTTTTGGCGCTGTCGTCGGTGAGATGATGTTTGAAGCCGAACAAGATATTGTTGCCAATGGCGGCGAAGTATTCGGCTCGGAAGGCGTAGGTAGCTTTACCCTTTTCTTCCTCAATCCCGTTGGTCATATTCACGGTTGGGTAAGTGGCGCTTGGGGTGGCAGTGCTGAATTTCAATATAGCAGCACTCCTTGGTTTGGAAACTCGAATGCCGCTGCGTTCGCAATGGATTCAGGGGCTTCCTATGACCGCCAATTCTACGGCGTTGAGCTAACTATAGGTTTCTAACTATAGGTTTCTGACAACAAGTTTCTAACAGCAGGTTTCTAACCATAATATTGCCCTCTGCATTCAAAACTATGCACATTGTTCAACGTTTAAAGCGTCTATCTATAGGCGCTTTTTTGTTTCCATTGTGTGTCTGATAACTCGTTATCAATACTGAGTCACCTCTTTACCCTCAAAAATTGACATTCATCAAACCTTTCCTGCTGTTAACTTCTACACTGAAACTATCAATTATTTTAATTAGTTATCCCCACTTGGCGCAGGAGAATCATTATGAATACGACATTTATCGTCAATTTCGTCGGGAAAGCCACTCCCGCCACAATTAAACAATTTGCTTCCGTAACCCACGATAACGGTGGAAAATGGTTGATCAGTAAAGTTAACTTTATTGAAGACCAAGTCGCTGCCGTTATTAAGGTTCAGCTCCCTGAAACTAATGTCGATACTGTCAAAGCCGCTTTTAGATCGCACCAAGATCTGTTAGTTCAGATAGTCGATTCAGAAGCATCACCACATCGAGAAGAAACCATCTTCCAATTTCGTCTCGATTCCAATGATCGCGCAGGCATAGTCAATGAGATAACCCATGTACTTGATGCTCAAGGGATCAGTATTCTCGATATGGATTGTCAGCGTGTGTTTGTTGCCGGTGGTGGAGGAGTAAGTTCAAGCCTCTTTACCGCGAATTTAGCCGTCCGGCTACCGAGTGAAGTGCAAATTGAAGATGTAGCCAATGAACTCGAATTACTGAGTGAAGATACTCGGGTTATTTTAGAAGCATCATAAGAGGTGGATAGAATCCTTAAAAGAAAAAGAGCAGATTTTCTGCTCTTTTTTTATCTACCAGCTATCTAGGGCGTTATTTATTATCAACAGGAATGACTGACCACTGCGACAATGAACGTTTGAAATCACTGTAACCAAATTCATTCAGCTTTTGAATATCGCCATTTGAACGTTCACAATATATAGAAGGCATTTTCAAACCGTTAAACCAATTAAGCTTAACCATGGTATAACCTGCGCTGTCTGTAATATGCAGACGCTGCCCGATAGTGAGTGGCTCATCAAAGTTTGCAACACAAAACTGATCACCAGCAAGGCATGAACAAGAACCAATAATGAACTCATGTTCACCTTTCTCACTCGCTTCTAGAATCGTTGCTGGCTCATTGTAGATCAACGTATCTAAACGGTGTGCTTCTGTTGCTGAATCAACAATCGCTGTTTTCTTCACGTTATCTACGATATCCACGACAGTCACGACTAAATCGGTGGTTTTAGTGATAATTGCTTCACCCGGCTCCAAATAGAGTTGAACGTCATGTTTTTCTGAAAAAGCCTTTAATGCCAAACCCAGCTTTTCAATATCATAATCTGGCCAGGTAAAGAACACCCCGCCACCCAAGCTGACCCAATCAAGTTTGTCCAAATGAGACCCGAACTGCTCTGAAATGGCATCAAGAAGAGAGACAAAAGCATCTACATCTTTATTCTCACAGTTCATGTGGAACATCACACCATCTATAGAATCAAAAACTTTACTGTCTAGGTGATCTGCTTGTACCCCGAGGCGAGAAAATTGACGGGCTGGATTGGCTAAGTCTTGACCTGCATAACTTACACCTGGGTTTAACCGTAAACCAATGGATGCTTTGCCTTCCACAATGTGACGATGCGCCGCAAGCTGGGTTTGAGAGTTAAAAATCAGTTTGTCACAAATATCAGCGACTTCTCTGACATCTTCTTCACTGTAACCGACACTGTAAGCATGAGTTTCACCACCAAAGGTTTCGTGGCCCAACTTAACTTCGTAAGGCCCAGAGCTGGTTGTACCGTCTAGGTACGGTTTGATAATGTCAAACACTCCCCATGTCGAGAAGCATTTCAGTGCCAGTACTAACTTTACACCTGACCGGTCTTTTAGCTGCTTAGCTTTCTCTAGGTTCGCCATCAATTTTTCTTCATTGATCATGAAGTATGGTGTTTTCAAGTCATTTTTCATCAAGTCGTTTGTACTCATTTTTCAATCGCTTTTAAATTGAACAAAGCCGACGCAATCGCATCGGCTTAGAATATTAAATAGATAACCCATTAGACCTATTTTAGGATTTTAATATCTGGCTGTCCTGGTGTTAATTCTTGAACATGCCAATCAAGGCCAATCTCTGGCATTGTTTCTAGGAACGGATCTGGATCAAGCTGTTCCATATTAAATACCCCTTTGTCTGCCCATTTACCGCGGAAGAACTGGAGTGCAGCAGTGATGGCTGGCACCCCGGTTGTGTAAGAAATGGCTTGGTGTTCAACATCTTCATACGCGACTTCATGATCGGCATTATTGTAGATGAATACACTACGCTCTTTGCCATCTTTCTTACCTTGAACCCATGTACCAATACACGTCAAACCCGTGTAACCCGGAGCCAAAGAAGTTGGATCTGGTAACAGTGCTTTAAGAACGTGCAATGGCTGAACCACAGTTCCATCGTGAAGCGTCAGTGGATCTGGGCTCAATAGACCGATATCACGCATACAGTTGAAGTAGTTCAAATAGGCATCACCAAAGCCCATCCAAAATTCAATGCGTTTCGCTGGAATGAACTCTTTCATAGAGCGAACTTCATCGTGGGCCATTGAATACACTTTGTGAGAGCCACAGTTCGGGAAATCAAACTCAAGCATACGTGAGTGACACGGTACCTGTTTCCACTCTTCATTTTCCCAGTAGAACGAATCACCTTGAATCTCTAGCATGTTCGTTTCTGGATCAAAGTTAGTCGCAAACTTTTTACCATGATCGCCTGCGTTAACGTCCATCACATCAATCGTATCGATTTCATCAAACAGGTGCTTAACCGCATACGCAGCAAAAATAGAAACAACGCCTGGATCAAAACCCGCGCCTAAGATGCCGGTGATACCTGCCTCGGTAAACTTCTCTCGGTATTCCCACTGCCAATCGTAAGCTTGCGGAACTTGCTGCCCTTCAGAGCATAGGTCAACAGCGACCGATGTATCTAAGTACGACACTTTTGTTTGGTAGCACGCTTCCATAATGCCCATGTTGACCCAAGGAGGACCCGCATTGATCACTAGATCGGGTTTTACATCATTAATAAGTGCAACTAATGCGTCTACATCATCTGCGTTAACTTCGCGTGCTTCTAATTTCTTGGTCGTATCTTTAAGGTTATTTTTTCCCTTAATAGACGCAATGATTTTTTCACACTTACTAAGAGTACGCGACGCAATGGTAATATCACCCAATACTTCGTTGTTTTGCGCCGCTTTATGTGCGACTACCCAACCAACACCACCTGCACCAATTTGTAGAATTGCCATTGTTCTTTTACCTTATGTTCTATTAATCAGCGAGTTCTGTGACTAACTGGTTTATATCTGTTATTAATGTCTCAAAATCTGCCATCGTCAGGCATGGATTCAGGATCGTAAACTTCAACGCGGATTGCCCTGCTACCACAGTTTCACCGAGGACAGCCACACCGCGAACTAACGCTTCAATACGAACTTTTTGATTAAGCTTGTCGGTAGAGCCTTCACACGTGCCAGTCGCACGGAATAGCACTGTTGACAATGACGGCTCGGCCAGCAGTTCAAAATGTTCATGCGCACGAATTCTATCTGCCACTTCAAGCGTTTGAGCGATGATGTGGTCATACATATCACCCAGTGCTTGCGGGCCAACACTCTGCATGGTCATGAAGACTTTAAGCGCATCAAAACGTTTGGTGGTCGCAATGGATTTGTCCACTAAGTTAGGCAGTTCGTCGTGTTCACGGTTCAAGTAATCAGCATGATGAAGCAGGTACTTAAACTGAGACTTATCTTTAAGTAATAACGCACCACAGCTGATTGTTTGATAGAAGAGTTTGTGGAAGTCCACACTAATGGAATCCGCTCGCTCAATACCAGCTATTCGATCTTTGTGACGGCTTAGAATCAAAGCGCCACCATATGCGCCATCCACATGGAGCCATAGGTCATGTTGTTTTGCTGAATCCGCCAGTGATACCAAATCAGATCGGAAGAGCTGTT
>NZ_JBNGCJ010000342.1:0-7632 GCF_049974785.1 Vibrio genomosp. F10 str. 9ZD137 | reverse complement strand
TTATTCGGATTTGTCATTGGTTGCCTAGCTCTGCCCGTTTTGGCTCTAGAGCAATATCACCTGGCTTTGTTTCTGATTGTTACTAACCGCGTTTGTGATGGGCTTGATGGCGCACTCGCACGCATTCAGGGGATAAGCGATGCAGGCGGGTTTCTCGACATCAGTTTAGATTTCATTTTCTACTCGCTTATCCCATTTGGGTTCATCTTAGCCAACCCTGATCAAAACGCGATTGCCGGTGCTTTTTTGATTTTTTCGTTCATCGGGACGGGAACAAGTTTCTTAGCCTTTGCGGTGATGGCAGGCAAGCGAGGAATTGAAAACCCAGTGTATAAGCATAAATCGCTGTATTACATGAGCGGGTTGACTGAAGGGACAGAAACCATCGCGTGTTTCATTGCCTTCTGTTTGTTCCCAATGCACTTCGCTCTCATCGCTTATATTTATTCAGCTGCGTGTTGGTTTACGACCGCAAACCGTATCTACTCGGGGTTCCATACTCTGAATGAAACCAAATAAAAAAGTAGCGCTAAAGAGCGCTACTTTTGATGCATCATATGTGTTACCAAAGCCACGATTTAACTGAACACGAGCGCTTTTAGGCACGCTTCAGGATCTGTATCAATAAACTCTGGAGGATTGTCCAATCGATACTGGAATGAAAGGCTTGGCGCTTCTTCTTTCATGCTATCGACAAGGAATTCACTGTTCACGACAGGCGAATTAACGCACGCAAGAACTTCACCACCTTCCGTTAAAAGATCAGGCAGTCGGCGTAAGATTTTCTTGTAATCCTTAGTCAAGGCGAAGCTACCTTTTTGAAACGAAGGCGGGTCAATGATGATTAAATCATACTGCCCCATCTTCTTGATCTTTCCCCAAGACTTAAAGATGTCATAGCCAAGGTAGTTGACTGACCGCGCGTCATGCTCATTCAATCGGTGATTTTCACGACCCTTGCTCAGTGATGATTTCGACATATCGACGTTCACAACTTTGGTCGCGCCACCTTCTATTGCCGCAACGGAAAAACCACAGGTGTAAGCGAATAGATTAAGCACATTTTTCTTCTCAGACCGTTCTTTTACCCATTCACGACCTAAGCGCATGTCTAAGAACAAACCAAAGTTCTGGTTTCGGCCGATGTCCAGCTGATACTTTAATTCACTTTCTGTCACGACAGGCCTAGACTCTAACTCGCCAACTAAAACTTCAGAGGGCGCACCGTCGGTATATCGATGTTGAACAACGATGCAAGAACCAGACTTCTCTAGCCAAGGAGACGTTTGGGTAAACGCTAGCAAACCATTTTTTAGGCTCATTAGGAACGCATCATCCACCGACTTAAACAAACTAACGATCATCTGACCCTGCAGCCAGTCACAGGTCATCTGCTCAAGTCCTTGCCAGTTGTGTCCTCTGCCATGAAAAAGGCGACGCAATTCATTCGGCGCTTGTGCGAGTTCAGATTCGATATGTTCAAAAAAGATCGGTAGTTGGGAAACCTGCATATTCTTCTCTATCAATATTTGATTATTAGTTACGTTATTTTTTGTCTTATTTTGGTTTAGGGCCATTTTTAAGCTTTGGCCAAGCCAACAAGTCGGGCTTTAGCCATGTTGAAATGCCTTCACTCACTAACGGCTCATGCCACTTCTCACCTAACGTGGAATACTCTCTGGGATCGCAAACAAACTGAAACTCTAACGCCTTATATGTGAAGTTAAGAGCAAAGGCATGGAGGTAGCCACGATCGGCTTGACTGCTGGCATTGTAAATCGAATCACCAACAATACTAGAGCCAACAGAATTAAGAGCAACACGTATCTGATGCGTTTTTCCTGTATGGGGTTTGCATAAGAATAAGCGCTCACCAGGCTCACCAGGCAGCGACATAAACTGTGTAATTGCTGGGTTGTTTTGAGACTTAGTTAATTTCCAGCTTGATCGACGAGAACGTTCCATATCCCCAATAATAAGACCCTGTTTCTTCTTGGGTTTTTTACTGCTAATTGCGAGATAAAACTTCGCGACTTCTCGATTAGCAAAGGCTCTGGAAAGTGAGCTAGCGCTTTCTTTGTTTCGCCCTAATAGCAGAATCCCAGATGTCATCTTGTCCAGTCGGTGTACTAAATACAACTGATCATCGCCACTTTGGCGTCCAACTTCTTGAAGGAGCATGGTATCACCATCGTCTTTGTGGACAGACACGTTAGGGTGTTTGTTGATAACAAGAAAATCTGTATGGGTATAAAGTATATCAAACATCAGGCTAGCTCCATTTTCGAGTTGGAGTATACCCAGTATCACGTAGGATGCCAGTGGTAGTTGACGTTCCACCTCTGTCTATCCCATATGCACTGCTAAAAAACAAAAAGCGAGAAACAAATAAATGCTTCTCGCTTTTCAATTCAATAAAGCCAGCGACAAAGCGCTGGCTCTACGGAGAACTTACAACTTCTTAGAGATGAAGCCAGATACTATGATAACGCCTAAGCCAATCAGCATGATTGCACCTTTACCACTATCAAAGCCTGCCTTAATGCCTGCGATAGCAACAATCGCTACAGCAAAAGGAATCACATACTTCACTAGGTTGTACCAAAGACCGAATAGAGGGAATTTGATCGTACCGTCGTTAGTGATTTCTTTTTCAAGATCTTCACGGTTAAGTCTCCAACCCGCAAAGATACATATCAGCATACCGCCAACCGCTAGGAAGATTTTGTCTGTTAGCAGGTCAAATACATCGAATGCACCTGTACCAAACAATTGAGGACCTAAGCCACCTAGAGAAATTGAAGAGAACACACACAACACAGCCATTACTGACGCAGCAAGGCCAACCGCTGTCGTACGTTTTAGCCCTTTCTCATCAATTAAGTACGATACAACCACTTCAAGTAGTGAAACAGATGATGTGAGTGCGGCCACACTTAAACCAACAAAGAACATCAGAGCAAACATTAGGCCAATCGCGCCCATTTCAGCAAATAGCTGAGGAACAACAACGAATACTAAGCCAGGACCAGCAGATGGTGCCATTCCGAATGCAAACATTGCTGGGAACATTGCAACACCAGCAAGGATAGCAACACTGGTATCCATAGCCGTAACCATAGCCGTCGTTTGAACCAAGTTCTCTTTCTTCTTCAGGTAGCTACCGTATGTGATCATACAACCCATACCTAAGCTTAGAGAGAAAAACGCTTGCCCTAGAGCAGCCAACACTACGCTACTGTCTACCTTTGAAAAGTCTGGTTTGAATAGGAACTCAAGACCCGCGCTTGCACCCGGTAGCATCATTCCTTTAACAGAAACAATAATTAGGATGATGAATAGCATAGGCATTAGAATTTTGCCTGCTTTTTCGATACCACCAGAAATACCGCGAGCAACGATAGCGATGTTTAGAAGTAGGTAAAGACCCATCCACATCAACGGCTCAATTGGGTTAGAAATAAAGTTACCAAAACTATCACCAATCGCTTCAGGCGCACTTAGTAGTCCGGTTGCCAGTTTGTAGATATAAGCAATTGCCCAACCACCAACGACTGGGTAAAAGCCCATAATTAACAAGCCACTAACAACACCTAGCACACCAACAAATGACCAACGTCGGTCTGTCGATTTAAAAGCCCCTACCGCTGAAACACCGGTCTTACGACCAACAGCAAATTCCGTCAGCATGACACTAAAACCGATAAAGATCACAAACAGAAGGTAAATTAAAACGAACGCACCGCCGCCGCTTTCACCTGCTGTATACGGAAATTTCCAAATATTACCTAGGCCTACAGCTGAACCTGCTGCTGCCATTACGAATCCAAGTTTCGACCCCCAGGTATCACGGGGTGCTGTGGTTGTATTAGTCGCCACGTTATCTCCAAATCTTTAGTTGTGTTTGTCTTATTTGGCGTCCAAAAGGTAGAGTGTAAAGTCAGAGTGTAAACCAAACAATACAGCTCACAAAGGTTATGTGACGCTCATGCCTAGCAAGTAAACCAGTTTGCGATTAAAATTGGAACCCCACAAAGTATAAATTACGGCCTACAATCCCAATTTGCAGTTTATCTGTTGCATTTTTAGCCAAGAAGATCCTTCTAATTCTATTTTTTACTAAAATTTAACAATATTATACTGTTACTAATTTCATATTAGTGCATTTACACGTTTCTATATTCTCAGATTCCCATTACTATCAAACTTCTCTCATTCAATGTTGTGTGTATATGGATAAGTTTTATCACTTTCTTACGCTAGCAAGTATTGGCATTTACTGGTTTTTAGTGGCTGGTGTAACCTTACGAATTGTACTGAAAAGGCGAGCTGTTAGTGTTTCGCTTGCTTGGCTTATGATCATTTACATTGTTCCTGTTGTCGGCGTAGCCTGCTATTTTCTTTTCGGTGAGCTCAATTTAGGTCGTAAACGTGCGGAACGAGCCAAAGAGATGTTTACCCCCTTTCAGCATTGGTTTCGTCAATTGAACCACTGCCAAGCGCACCTTCCAGAGTCACTCGATGGCCATATCTCCAAGATTGACGAGCTGTGTAATAACCGCATGAGCATACCTGCGCTTGTCGGCAATTCTTTGTCTTTACAAAACTCACCTGACGAGATTCTTCATTCCATCATTGAAGATGTAGAAAAAGCACAACACAGCATCAGTATGGTTTTTTATATCTGGCATCCAGGAGGGTTGGCTGATTCGGTTGCCAGTGCCCTGATTCAAGCAACTAAGAGAGGGGTTAAAATTAAACTGATGCTCGATTCTGCTGGAAGCCCACGTTTTTTCAACAGCCCTTGGTACCAGATGATGAAAGATTCAGGTATTCAAGTGGTTCAAGCTTTAGAGGTCAGCCCATGGCGGATGTTTTTACGCCGTCTTGATCTTCGTCAGCACCGCAAGATTATTGTCATCGATGATACTATTGCCTATACAGGTTCAATGAATCTTGTCGACCCGGCTTTTTTCAAACAAAACGCCGCTGTTGGTCAATGGATTGATATCATGATCCGTATTACTGGCCCGACGGTTAATGTTTTATCCGCCATTCATAGTTGGGACTGGGAAGTTGAAACGGGCCAACGTCACTTACCCAAACAGCCTGAATGTACGCTTAAGCCAAATGAACAACAAAACCCCGTTCAGGTGGTTCCTTCAGGCCCAGGCATGCCAGAGCACTTAATCATGCAAGTTCTCGCTCTTGCTATGCATCAGGCCAATCATTCGGTCAAAATCACGACCCCGTACTTTGTACCAAGCAACGATTTACTTGAGACCATAAAACTGACCGCTCAGCGAGGCGTTTCCGTTGATATCATCATCCCTCATAAAAATGATTCAATCATGGTTAAGTGGGCATCGCGCGCCTTTTATGGCGATCTGCTCGACGCGGGTGTAAACATTCATGAGTTTCATGGGGGGTTGTTGCACACAAAATCGGTCGTTATTGATGACCATTTCTGCCTTGTCGGAACCGTCAACATGGATATGCGTAGCTTGTGGCTTAATTTTGAAGTGACTTTAGCGGTCCAAGACTCAGCGTTTACTAAAGAAATGTCGTGGCTTCAACAGCAATATATTGAGCAGTCTTACCCTGTTGACCAAGAAAAGTGGAAAGAACGCCCACTTCACCATCGATTCTTAGAACGAGCGTTCTTTTTATTCAATCCGCTTCTTTAAAAACGCTCTAGGGGTTGAAATCAATAGCCACTCCATGCTTTAAATAACGTTATAAAAATTCGTAGACAAGGAACTCATATGTCAAAGGGGAAACAAACCCAGCTCATCACCGCTGGGCGAGATAAGAAATGGACCAATGGTGTGGTTAACCCTCCGGTACAACGTGCATCAACCATCGTATTTGATACCGTTGCTGAAAAAAATGCTGCAACATTGAACCGAGCGAATAAAACGCTTTTCTACGGACGCCGAGGAACAAACACACACTTTGCGTTCCAAGATGCAATGACAAAACTGGAAGGCGGTGCAGGGTGCGCACTTTATCCTTGTGGAACTGCCGCAATATCAAACGCCATTTTGTCTTTTGTTGAAACGGGCGATCACATTTTGATGGTCGACACTTGCTACGAACCGACGCGTGATTTTTGTAATACTATTATGAAAAAAATGGGCGTTGAAACCACCTACTACAATCCCCTTGTCGGTGAAGGCATTCGCGACCTTATCAAGCCCAATACCAAGATATTGTTCACCGAGTCCCCGGGTTCTGTAACAATGGAAATTCAAGATATACCAACGTTGTCGCGCATTGCACACGAGCACGATATCATCGTCATGCTCGATAATACATGGGCAGCGGGTGTTAACTTCTCGCCATTTGAATACGGTGTCGATATTTCCATACAAGCGGCGACTAAATACATCGTTGGGCATTCCGATGTCATGCTAGGTACCGCAGTCGCTAATGAAAAGCACTGGCCTCAGCTTAGAGAGCAAAGTTATTTGATGGGCCAATGCGTGTCACCCGACGACGCCTACTTGGCACTACGAGGTATGCGCACTCTGGATGTTCGTTTACGACAGCACGCTGAAAATAGTCTTACTATCGCGAAATGGTTAGAAAATCACCCAGATGTCGATCACGTCCGCCATCCGGCGCTGGCTTCCTGTCCCGGCCATGAGTTCTTTGAAAGAGATTTCACTGGTGGAAACGGACTGTTCTCTTTTGTTCTAAAAGAGTCTCACCCGAAGGCGACCACAGCACTGCTCGACGGAATGAGTCATTTCAGCATGGGGTACTCTTGGGGTGGATTTGAAAGCCTAATCTTAGCGAACGAACCTAGAAGCTTTAACAGTTTGCGAACCGTTGCAAACCCTAACTTCGAGGGGACTTTGATTCGTATTCATGTAGGCCTTGAAAATGTAGATGATTTAATTGACGATCTAAAATCTGGCCTTGAGCGCTACAAGCAAGCTGTGATTACGACAACCCAATAGTATCAGCAGCCTAAATTCAATAGGCCCATCACTCGTACTTATTCTTACTCTGCTGATGGGCTTACGTGGTATTGAGGGCAATCAATAAGATGATCGTTAACCATTCCCATCGCTTGCATAAATGCATAACAAATCGTTTCGCCTACAAATTTAAAACCATGCTTTTTTAGAAATTTGCTCATGGCTGTCGATTCTACTGTGAAAGCGGGCACTTGATCCATAGATGTCCACGCATTAACCCGTGGCTGACCCTCTACAAACTGCCAAAGTGCGTTTGATAGTGAACCATATTCCTGCTGCAGTTTCATTGCGGCGCGTGCATTAGTGTAAACCGATGCTATTTTTCCTTTATGTCTCACTACGTCATAGTGTTCAATAATCATTGCTACATTCGATTCATCTAGCTCGGCAAGTTTTTGTATGTCGTAGTTTAGAAAAGCAGAACGATAGCCTTCCCTCTTTTTCAAAATCGTAATCCAGCTCAACCCCGCTTGTGCGCCTTCCAATGTAATGAACTCGAAAAGAGTGCGATCGTCATAGACAGGACGTCCCCATTCTTCATCGTGGTACTCTTTTTCCAAAGGATGATTCAGTGCCCAAGCACACGTTTCCTTTTTCATTGCTGTTTCTCCTTAAAGAAATAATACCAATCACAGTAAGTAAATGA